>NC_018655.1:1500000-1639964 GCF_000299365.1 Candidatus Nitrosopumilus koreensis AR1 | reverse complement strand
CAGGAACCTCTACTTCTACCTTTGAGTAGTTGGGAAAAGACGTAAGTTATTCTTTTTATTTTAATTTCTTAAAACTAGTTTAGTAGGTTTTCTTTGAAAGTAAATTTCTTATTTAATACAAAGTTTCCAAATGCAGCTGTTACTACTGCTAAGATTAACGCTAATGGATACGAAATCTCTGCACCATCTACTAGGAAATAGACCATTCCCAATTGTATTAGTGCACCTAAAGAGCTAAACATGGCAAACTTTCCATACTGTGACATTGTTCTTTTAATTCTAAAGTCTCTATCACCAAAAGTCCAAGCCTTGTTTAAGATGAAATTAGTTGTAATTGAAGCAAGTATTCCAATTACATTTGCATGCAGATACCACATATCGGAAATACCACCTGCAAACAATAATGAGATCAAATAGTTTACAACAAATCCAGAGGCACCTACTGTGTAAAATCTTGCAGCCTTGTAGAGGAATTTTACAGATCTGCGTTTTTCTTGTTCTTCTTGTGGTTTTCCAAAACGATACAGTTTCCAAACTGATTTGTAGTAATCTATAACGGTTTTCAAACCTAGTTTACTTGAACCAAATTTCCTATCTTGAAAGGTATATGGAATTTCTTTAATTGATACATTTTTTGCTTTAACTAGAATTTCTAAAAGGATTTTGTATCCAATTGCATCAATGTTTAACCCAGTTAGAATATTTTTCTTAAATGCAAAAAAGCCAGACATTGGATCTTTAGTGTTAATTCCTAATCCTTTTTTTGCAATCAATGTTGCAAACTTGCTGATTAGTTTTCGTTTTACAGACCAATTTTCAATCTTTCCACCTTTTATGTAACGTGATGCAACTGCGATATCACAATGATGTTTTTTTATTGATTCAATTAATTTTGGAACCACATGTGGAGGATGAGAAAAATCACTATCCATTACAACAATTGTATCACCTGTTGACTGCTGTATGCCTTTTAGTATTGCAGAACCTAAACCATTTTTTGTTCTTCTATGAATTATCTCAATTGTATAATTTGTAATTTTTTTGAAATTTTTTAAGTAATCTTCAACTATTTTTCCTGTTCCATCAGGGGAGTTGTCATCAACAACAATTGCTTGTGCTGAAATATTTTTTGGTAAATTATCCTTTATTGATTTTAATATATTGAGAATATTTTGAGATTCGTTATATGTTGGGATTATAATAGAAACTTGCCCATTTTCTTGAATCTCATGCTGTGACATTATTAAGACACAAAAATTTGTTAGATATTAAATCTTAATTTTAATTTGAAGGCTATGTGTGTTAATTTTTTTAAAGAAAATCTCTTGCCTTATATATAGAAAAATTTTTCTTGGACAGGTAAATTATCATCAGAAACACTGGAATAGTTAAGAGTATTGGGTATCCAAATTCTGGAATTGATTTGTCAGGAGAAATTAGATCTCCCCAGAGACTTGGCGATGCAATAAATGGGTATTTGATAGAATTTGCATTTACTGGCCAACTAAACCATTTCTGTTCAGACCCATCATAAACTGTAATGTAGAAACCATAAACATCATTTTTACCAATTTGTTCAATTGGAATTTTAAATTCGTATGTCATATGAGGGATAGTACTGTATCTATCATTTTGATCTGAAACGCCTGCTACAGCAATAAGTAAATGATGGTTAGGGATATTTTTCCAGTTTCCAACACTAGAGAAATCTGAATTGCCTGAAATTGTAGTTGGGTGTTTAGAACCAGATGCTATCCAGAAACAAAAATCATTAGAGTCAGGAATTTTGTTTTTTTCATTTTTTGTATCAAAACATATTATTGCTTTGTCAATATTAGTATCATTTTTTTTGTCAGATACAAAATCAATCAAGACATAGATGTTTTCATAGTCATGACCAGTTTTCATAACAAAATATTTGCCTTGATCAAAATTAATTTTATCTTCACTTGTCGTTTTCCATTCTTGTAAGAACGTCCATTTTCCATCAAAAATTGTTTTATCGCCATCTGTTCTTTTGGTAATAAAAATTTCATCTGCAAAAGCCAAGTTAAAACTTAATGCAAATAACAAAATTATAGCAATCGTTTGCAATATAATCTAGAATGATGACCGTGTTAAAATTTTTTTCATGATCCTAATTTTTATAGCTAAGTCACCATAATGATATATGAAATCTGGGATTATCATAGCAGTGATAATCGGAGTTATAGGTTTGGGAGTTATTGCCTATTCTCTAGGTACAGAAGAATTTGGTTCGCAAGAAATGATCAATGTTCCAAGTGAGAATGAATCTGTACCAGAAGGCAAAAATCTTTCAATAAATCTCAAGGAGAGTATTGGTGTGGAAGCAAACCCATAATTGCTCAAAATTGTGTTTGGTTCCAAAAAGGATCTAAATAATGCTGAAAAGTGCCATTAGTCTTATTATTAATTAGAATATCACAATATTATGAAAACACAACAAGCAGCAATGTTTGCAGTAGTAGCCGTTGCAGCAGCAGTAGGAGGTATTTTCAGTGCATATCCAACTACAGAGAATTCTGAGATGTATTCCGAATCAAGTAACATTATGGGACACATCACACTAACTGTAGCCGATGTAGATGGAAATATTGTTGATTATGTTCAAACTGACAACTTAGTAGTTGATGTGGGCATAGATACAATGGGTGATCTAATATTTCCAAACATAAACTTGAATGGAAATGCTACTGATAGTCAATTCAGTTGGATTGGTATTGGAACCAATAATACTGCAGCTAATGCATCAGATGTAGGAATTGGTACTGCTATCTCTGGATGTGCCAGAGTACAAGATGGAACAGTTACAGGAGATTCTTCTGTATCTGGAGAAATCACTGTTACAGTAGATGCATCCTTTAGTGGAGCAAATTGTGCAGGAGCAGTAGTTGAAGCAGTATTAATGAATGATGGTTCTAGTGGCGAACTTCTTGCAAGACAAGTATTCAGTGCAGTTAACGTTGGAGCATCTGACACATTAACTGTATCATGGGATATAACCCTCACATAGATATTCTAACATAGAATTCTATTTCTTTTTATTATTTTTTAACAAAAATATTTTGTAATATACAAAGTATTAAAAAATTAAGAACGCTTCTTAGTTAGGAACAGTACTCCAACTATAACTCCAATTCCAGCTGCAACATAAAATGGAAACATTGCAAATGCATTCTTTGAGGGATCACCTGACAAAAATTCTAAAACCATACTTCCAGAATTAACTGCAGGAGGATCAGTAGAACCTTCCATTCCATATACAGAGTAAGAACCAATCGCAAATTCTCCAATATCCAGATTGGTAACAACGATTCTTGCTCCATTGTTTACAGTAAGACCTGCTCTGTCAGTAAATGATATGATTGATTTTGCTTGAGGATACCAACCTCTTTCCAGATCACTGTGAACTACAATGTATCCCTCTTTTGGAGTTTGTACTGCAACCCAAAACTTGTAGTCAGGAATTGAACCCATTCCCACTTCGATAAACTCATCCTCAGTATCAACATCATAAAGTCTAAAGACTGCATTTCCATCAGGATTTGCATAAAGAAGATTGTTATCAATTGTTACTTGCCAGCTGACCGCATGAACGTCATCTAGTGTAACAATAGGTGCATCACGTAAAACTCGATTAAATTCTTCAGCAGGAATCTCTATTGTATCAATGATCAGCGACGGATTTACCTCTTGAGCAAATGCAGGAGCAATAAAAATTCCAGAAATCAAAATTATTGCAAACAGATATCTCATTGAGCTAGTGCAAGTCTGATTGAATAAATATCTAATCAACAAAAGGTTTTGGATGATTCAAGATAACTTGTGCAACCTCCGGTCTTAGAATAAATTCAGAAGGTGCTTGTCCATTTTGAATCATTTCTCTTAGTGCGGTTCCGCTGATTTGCTCTTTGTCATCATTGTCATGCGGACATGCCTTTGGAGTTGTGTAGGTAAGGCATTTTCTGCAATAGAAGAATGGTGGGAAGAACACGGGAGATATATCCAGTTCGGGATAGTCTGAAAAGATTTCTTG
This sequence comes from Candidatus Nitrosopumilus koreensis AR1, assembly GCF_000299365.1. Taxonomy (NCBI): domain Archaea; kingdom Thermoproteati; phylum Nitrososphaerota; class Nitrososphaeria; order Nitrosopumilales; family Nitrosopumilaceae; genus Nitrosopumilus; species Candidatus Nitrosopumilus koreensis. The sequence continues at coordinate 1,635,907 of NC_018655.1, read as the reverse complement.
TGCTGCAAATGGTTCGTAGAACTTTCCAACACCTGCATGATCTCTACCAATAATGATATGAGTGCAACCGTAGTTTTGTCTCATAATTGCGTGGTGAATTGCCTCTTTTGGTCCAGCATATTTCATTTCAGTGTGTAAAGTGCCAAGACGACATCTATTTTCTGGATAGTATAATTTTATCATGGTTTCATAGCATTTTACGATGACTTCATCCACAAAGTCACCAGATTTTTTCTTTCCAATGATTGGATTAACAAAGACTCCATCTCTTGTCGTAATTGATGTTTTTTGTAGCATCTCATGTGCTACATGTGGAGGATTTCTTGTCTGAAATGCACAAATGGTTTTCCATCCAGCTTGTGCAAATGCCTCTCTAGTTTGTTTTGGAGTTAGTCTGTATTTTCTAATCTCAGAGTCTTCAGGTCTCTGAATATAGTCAATCTTTCCTGAAACAAGATAGTCTTTCATTGACATTGTCTTTGCAACACCTGGATGAGAAGAGTCAGTTGTCCCATAGACTCCTTGTGATGTTTTTTCTTTATCAAAAGTATACACTTCTTCTACATTTAATACAGCAACGCCTACCCCTTGAGGATTTTGTAGTAAGACTTTGCCTGACTCTTTCATTTTAGAGCCTGTTTGCTCATCAACATCCAGTACAATTGGTATGGTCCATGCTAGATCATTTGCCAATCTACCTCGAGATACAACACTCTCAAAATCTTGTTGACCTAGAAATCCTTCCAATGGACTAAAGATTCCGTCTGCAATATTTTCAACATCATTTGCAAGATCTTCTGAAATTGTAATTGAGAATAATCCGGTAGGATCAACATTTGTAATTCTATTTACTAATACTCCGCCATGTGGTTTAATTGAACCATTTTCTGACATGTTAATCCTCATTTTTACGCTCTATATGAAGGCCACACTCTTTGTGCTCTCCTTGTTCCCACCACCATCTTCCTGCTCGAATGTCTTCTCCAGGTTTTATTGGTCGTGTACAAGGTTCACATCCAATACTGGGATAACCTTTGTCAAGAAGGCTATTGTATGGCAAGTTGTGTTTTTTGATATGTTCTTGAATCTGATCCCATGTCCAATCAATTATTGGGTTAATCTTTAGGATACCACCATGACCATGATCAAGTTGAAACATTGTAACGTCTTCTCTGATTTTGGTCTGTTCTCGTCGTAGTCCAGTAATCCATCCATCTAGAGTGCTTAACATTTTGTTCATTGGATGTACTTTACGTATTTCACAGCAAAGTTTTCTGTTTTCAACACTTTCATAGAACAGATTAAGGCCTTTCTCTTTAACCATGTCTTCAACTTCTTTGGTATCAGGAAACAACACTTCTATTGTAATGTTGTATTTTTTTCTCAAGACATCCATAATATCATAGGTCTCTTGTGGCAATCGTCCTGTATCTAATGTAAAAAACCTGAATTTAGGATTAATTTTTAGCATCATATCCATAACAACTGCATCTTCAGCGCCAAAGCTAGAAGCTTTTGCAACTTTAGGATGAAGGTTATCTGATACCCATTGAAGAGCTTCTTCAGCTGTCTTTATCTTTGAGTTAAGATCATAAATTTGTTCTTGCGTAAATCTAGTCACACATTCAATTGAAGTATTTGTTTTATATTGATTACCCGAATTTTGTCCTAAATTATAAACAAGTATATTTTCAAATAGAAAATATGGATGAAATGTCATATGTAGTAGTTTTTCCAACCATATTTTCAAAAAATAAAATTCCACAACTAATTTCAAATATCAAAAAAATTTTGAAGATAAAAAATCAACAATTCAATTCAGTTAAACGTGATGGAGAAATTATTCTAGTAGATGCCAATGATCCTGTATTTGCATCATCTGCAATCAATATGCTTTTTGGAATAAAAGAGATTGCAATTGCAAAACAAATAAAAAATAATTATCAAAATATTGTTTCTGAAATTACTTCTATAGGAGGGAATCTTCTCCTAAAAGGTGAAAAATTCTTAGTCAGGGTTGAAGGAACATCAAAAGGTTTTCTTGCAAAAGATGTGGAGATTGCTGCAACATCAAATATTATAGAAAAAAAATCAAAGCTGGGTGCTCATCCAGGAACTGATCTAGATTATGACAAATTGTTGTATACATATCTTACAAAAAATAATGCATATATCTGCATATTTTCAGATAAAGGAAAAGGTGGAATTCCATATCAATCACAAAGTCAAAAGACAATTTGTGCAGTATATGACGAATTATCTGCAGTATCTTGTTATGAAACAATAAAACAAGGATATGATACAAAAGTAATAGTTTGTTATAGACAGAAATCTGAATTAATGAATTTAGCTAAAGTTCTAAACCAAATTATTCCAAGACTCGTTCAAGAAAAAATTGAATTAGAATTCTTTCATCTAAAAATAAATCCAAATGGAATCAAGAATTATTTGACATATGTGAATTCAATTTTAGAGATAATGTTACAATACTCAAATAAACGAGTGTCGTTGGCTTTATCACCACTGGTATTTTCTTCAGATTTTATTGATAATGCATTAAAACTAGTATTTACAAAAAAGAAAATTCCATTAATTCCATTATCTGGCGTAGACACAAGTTTGTTTGAGGAAGCAAAAGAAATCGGTTTGGAAAAAAGTATAAAGAAATTAGAAAAGATTGTGACTATTAGCTCCTATGAAATTCCATCTTTTGCAAAAAAACAAGTCGAAAATGCCCAAAAAACTAAAAAAATGATTTCTATTCAGGTAGGACCAAACAATGTTCACGATATTTTAGATTCGCTAGAAGAAAATCACTGAGAATTTAAACGGCATATTTGGTTTCAATATTGTGCTCAAAATAGGAGAATTCATCTACCCGTGGGGAAGTGGCCATTATTCTAGAATGATGAGACTAAACGAAGTTCTTGGAAAATACATCAAAGAAGAGTTCGAGGTTCATTTTTCAAGCAAGGATCATGTGTATGAAAAATTACTAAAAAGATTCCCAGATCAAAGGGAAAAAATTCATGAAATTTTGATGCCAACTCCAATTGACGGGAAGTTTGGTCCAAGTGTTTCAATGTCCTTGATGAATTTGTTACTACCAATCTCAAAAAATCCACCTCTAGTTAGGCAAATTGCAAATTATCTTAGAGAAGAAAGAAAGCTCTACGACAAAGAAAAATTTGATTTGGTAATTAATGATGGAGACATGGGATCAAATATCTTAGCAAAAAATAGAAACATACCAAGTTTATTTATAACAAATCAATTTAGACCCAAATTGTATAATTCCAGATCATATCTATATCCATCACTAATTTTTATTGCAAAACAGATTTTAAAAGCAACAAAAATTCTTGTCGCAGATTCTCCACCACCATATACAATGTGTGAGTATAACCTAAATTTCATAAAAGAAGCTGAAGAAAAAGTAATTTATGTTGGACACTTTACAAATAGCAAAAAAATTAACAAAGTTGAAAGTTCTGATCTTGAAAAACTAATCGAAAATAGTGAATTTGGTTATTGGATGAGAACAGGAAACAAATCAACAAATGATGGAACAGGTCAAAGATATGAAGAAGTATTTCAACAAGATAAGATGAAAAATGAAAGAAGAATTATTTCTCATGCAAGAAATGATCCAAAAATTGATTCAGTGATTGGAAAAGACGGAAAAAGATATTCAATATCTGATGCACTAGACAAAAAAATAGATTGGATTCAGATTGATGTTGGATTTCTGTCGGAGCAAGAAAAAGATACCGTGTTGGATTTATGCAGATATGCAGTAGTAAATGGTTCTCATACTGTTATGGGTGAAATCATGGGTGGAAAGTCAAAACCTATTATCGGAATCCCAATCTATGATGAGCATACAAACAACATCAGATGGGCTCAGGAGAAGAATCTAGGAGTATTAGCTACAAAAACAAATCAAGTAATTGAGGGAATTTTCAAAATTAGAGAGAATTACGAGGAATTTTCAGGGAATTTAAGGGAATTTTCTAAAAATTTTGTTCCAGATGGTGCTGAAAATTCAGCGAAGATTGCTGCCCAAACCTTGGAAGAAAAGAGATAATACATTATTTTTTGAATTTTGCTCATCTGGCACGCGGGATTTCGATGGGCGAACGGACCGAAAGGGATGATGAAAAAATCCGCGTGTCAGATGTATATCGATCAGTTAACAATGTGGGAACGCTTTTATGGAAAAAATTAAGTCAAATCATCAGTGCCTAACTGTCCAGAATGTACACACAGAGAGAGAAAAAAGATTCAAGAAAAATATGAATCAGAAGTTCCTGAAGAAGAAAGAAGCAGAGAGGATCTTTTCAAATTATATGATGAAATTGACATTCCAATGAAAATGGATGAGAAGAATAGAAGAAATTTTGTCTGTAAGCGATGTGGCCTTTATGCTACTAGAGAACAAGTTTCAGATATCAGATACAAACTCAACCAAAAAGAAAGAACACGTGATGATAAACATGACGACTATTTAGAATGGTGGTCAAAAAGTAAGAAAGAAAAAGCAGAAAATTAGCGTGAGTTATTATGGTAAAAAAGAAGAAAGAAGATGAAATTCCTGAATGGGTTACAGATGAAATCCAAAATGCAAAATTTAAGAAACCTGAGGAATTAAAAAAATCAGGATACATTTTAGAATTTTATTATGAAGATAACAAAATTGATGTTCAGTTGTATGATGCAGTAGAAGATGGACGACATATAGTTACTATGAATGTTCCAAAAAGCATCAAAATGGATGACTTGTTGAAAGGAGAAGTTTATGAATTTGTTTTTGACCAACACAAAGCACCACTTAGCAAAAAAGTCTCAGAGTATTTAGAAAAGGAAAAAGAGATTGAAATGAATGCAATTTACCAATTTGATTTAAAATCACTTGAATTGTTAGATGTAGGCTCTAGTGAAGCCGAAGATGATGACGCTGAAGAATAATTTAAAATCATTCTACAGAATCTAATTGTTTTTTGAAAGATTTTCCTATAATAGGATTTATGAAATAAGGAAAGGTATGTTTTAACCAAACAGCACCCCTTACTACAGAAGGAACAATAATTTCCAGTCTTGAAGAATTTGCAGCCCTTAGAATTGCTTTTGCTACAGTATTAGAACTAAGTGATGTTGGAGAATATTTTGGCATTTTTTCAAAAGAAGGATGATCAAAGAAATCTGTTCTAACCATTATTGGGCTAACTACGGTAATTCCCACTCCAGTATCTTTTAGTTCATGTTTGAGACCTTCTGAGAATCCCAGCATTGCAAATTTTGATGCACAGTAAGATGCAATTCCTGGAAGACCAAAGCTTGCAGCAACCGAAGCAACATTAACAATATGACCAGATTTTTTTTCCAACATAAATGGAAGAAAATTTTTGATACAATATACCATTCCAAAGTAATTTGTTTCCATTTGGGATTCTATTTCATCAATAGATAGTTCTTTTACAGAACCATATATTGCAAAACCTGCATTATTTACTAACACATCAATAGAGTCAAATTTTTCTAAAACAGTTTTTGACATTTCTTTTACTTGTTCTTTATTTGATACATCACACTGACAAACAAGAGTTACGATACTGAATTTTTTTAATTCATTTGCAAGTTCATCAAGCTTTTCTTTTCTTCTTGCAACTAGAATTATGTTAGCACCCAATTTTGCAAATTCAATTGCAGTCTGTTTCCCAATCCCAGATGAAGCACCAGTTATTAGAATAGTTTTATTTTTGAAATCCACAAATCAAAAAAAATCGTTTATAGATAAAGTGGTTTCTATGTAGCTTGAGGTTTTGAAATTCTACTCAAGGCCAACTTTACTAAAAGCAACCAAGTAACCACAATTGGCACGTAGTATGTTGCAATTCTCCAGCCTATTACTGCATCCCAAGCAAGACCACCTTCAGAAATATCAAAGTCAAATGGATTTAGGTTATTTAGATATGCTACAATTCCAAATTCAGCAAGACCTGAACCGCCTATGGTAATTGGAAGATTTCCAATTGCATTTGCACCCATTACTGCCATAATAGAATCAAACGCACTAACAACATATCCAGTTCCTAGCCCAATTATCATAAATGAGATACCATAAAATGACCATGATGCAAGTGAGAAGAAGAATGATATTGTGAAAACTTTTTTTGATTCAGAAGTTTTTAGGTTTTCTCTACTCATTGTACATACTTCTTTCATCCAAGAGTTTGTTTGGTCAATATACTTTACACCTTTTTCTTTTCCAAATCTTTTAACAAGATTTCCCAGAATCTTGGGAACTTGGAATGTACGTTTAGATGATAAAAAGAAGAGCACCATCCATAGAGATGTTACAATAATACTAGTTCCTAAAACCACTGCTGCAACTACATATGCACCATTTAACAATGCAATTATTCCTGCCATTATAGATAACAAACCGCCTGCAAAAACTTCTGTCACTATATCCATGATGGCAATCCATGTTGATTTGGATGGTTTTACACCCTTTTTGTGCAAATAATAGATCACAATAAACTCTGCACCAATAAACATTGGAGTTGTAAATTTGATAAATTCGCTACCAACACGAACACCAGTTAGTTTCAAAAAAGAATCAAAACTACCAAGATATTTTCTTGTAATGTATGCAAATTTGACTCCTTGTAGACCCAACTTAATCAGCATTGCGACAACAGCACCAATAAATGGAAAAAACCCAATTGCTAACACATCTTCTAATTTAATATCAAATTGAATAGCTATAATGAAAATAGGTATAAGGGTAGCAGGAATAGCTGCAAGTCTCCAATTCATTTAATGATTTTTTTGAAGAATCAAATATGAAAGTTGAGAAATCTGACTGTGGAGATTTTTTTACGCCTAAAGTTAGGCACAAATTTTCTATGGAATTGATGATTTTTGGTGTTTTTGAAGCTCCTCTCTGATTTCACCAAATAATGAATCCAGTAACTCAAAATCAGATAATTTGTTTTCCTCAAGTAATTTTACAACTAGTTCTTTGAGACGTGTTTCTTTTTCAAATACGCTTTGAATCACAAATAAGGTATAATTTTCTTAGTTAAAGATCAAGTGGAATTTAATTATGATTTTTGATACCAATTTGGTATTTTCATAGATTAGATGATCATAATCAAGCTAGTTTGAAATATAAGCAAATTATGAATCAGACTGGATTGAAAACTATTTTTGTTTCTGGAACTGCTGGATCTGGAAAATCATTGCTGTCATCAAAACTGTATGATTACTATACAAAGAATGGAGCCTTTACGTCTATTTTGAATTTAGATCCAGGAGTAGAAAACTTGTCATACAGTTGTGATGTTGATGTAAGAGATTTTGTAGACATTGTATCTATCATGCAACAATATGATCTTGGTCCCAATGGTGCAGTAGTAATGGCTGCAGATTTGATCGCATCAAAGATTGATGACATTCAGAATGAAGTAAACAGAGTAAATCCTGATTATCTAATAGTTGACACTCCAGGTCAAATTGAGTTATTTGCGTATCGTTCTAGTGGACGTTTTCTAATAGATAATATTTCATCAGAAGAGAAAACAAGTATTTTTCTTTTTGATGGTGCATTAATTACAACTCCAGTAAATTTTGTTTCAATTGCACTTCTGGCAACATCAATTAGATTACGTTTGAACTTGCCAACAGTTAATGTATTAACAAAAACCGATCTCATTGGAGCAAATCTCAAAAATATTCTACAATGGTCAACTAGTTTGAGCACACTAGAGAATGCTATTGCAAAAGATGCAGATGGTGATACCTATACATTAACAACAAACATTTTGAGAGGTTTGAATCTGAGTGGATTTGCCCAAGGATTGATTCCAATTTCAAATGTGACTGGTGATGGGTTTGTCAATTTGGAGGGAGCTCTTAGCAGAATTCTTAACTTGGGTGAGGAGGTAGAAGATTAGTGGTATCAAAGATTACAGTAAAGGCACCTTCATCTACTGCAAATTTAGGTCCAGGATTTGATGTGTTTGGTTTGGCAATTGATGCATTTTACGACGAAGTGACTCTAACAAAAACCAAAAGTGGAATTACAATAGTTACTGATGACAACATTCCAACAGAACCACAAAACAACACAGCAGGATTAGTTGTTCAAAATATGAAAAAAAAATTCAAAATAAAGAGTGGTGTTGAAATTAAAATCAAAAAAGGTGTTCCTGCAGGATTTGGGATGGGCAGTAGTGCTGCATCAGCTGCAGCTACTGCAGTAGCATTTGATAAATTATTTGAATTAAAACTGGATGGAAATTCGTTAGTAGAATTTGCAGGTTCTGGTGAAAAAGCTAGTGCAGGTTCTGTTCATTATGATAATGTTGCTGCTTCTGTTTTAGGTGGGTTTGTAATTGTCAAAACAAATCCATTACAAGTAATTAGAATAGATCCTCCAACAAATCTTAGAATGTGTGTGGCTGTTCCAAAACTTGATGTTCCTAAAAAAAAGACAAAAGTTTCAAGAGGCGTCATTCCAAAGAAAATCAAATTAACAGATAGTATTTTGAATTTATCAAATGCATCAGCTATTGTTGCAGGATTTATGAAAAAAGATCCTAACTTGATTGGAAATTCTATTAAAGATGTAATAGTAGAGCCCGCAAGACAGCATATGATTCCAGGATTTTCCAAGGTCAAACAAAATGCTCTAAAAGCAGGGGCATTAGGTGTTACAATTAGTGGTGCAGGACCTTCTGTAATCGCATTTTCCAAGAGTTCTGCAAATTTGAAGAAGATCAGTTCAGCAATGTCAAAAGGATTTACATCAGCAAATACAAAGTGCCAGACAGTAATCTGTAAACCAAGTAAGGGTGCTGCAGACAAAAGAAAATGATTTGATGAATTATGAAAAAAGCAGTTGTTGTTTTTAGTGGAGGAATAGACTCTGTTTGTGCAGTATCATTTCTGAAATCAAAATATGAGTTGTATGGAATTACCTTTTCATATGGACAAAAAGCAAGTATGGAGATTTCTGCTGCAAAAACTTTTGCAAAGAAACTTGGACTAAAACAACACAAGATTATTGATATTGGTTTTATGAAAGATCTTTATGGAAATTCTAATGTTTTGACAAGTTCCAAAAGAAAGATTCCGAGCAAGTTTGAGTATTCTATTGTAGTTCCAATCAGAAATGCAGTGTTTCTATCTGTTGCATCAGCCTGGGCATATACACTCAATGCATCCCTAGTGGTATATGGAGCACATACTGGAGACAAGCACTATCCTGATTGCAGACCGGTTTTTGCAAAAAAGCTAGAGGCTGCGTTTAATCAAGGAGAAATAGATGGGATTAATTCAAAATTAAGAAAAAAAATAGAGATTTGGTCTCCATACAGACAAAGACTATCAAAAAGTGATCTATTAAAGAAAGGAGAAACAGTATTGGGAAATTCCATCTTTAAAACTTGGAGTTGTTATTCAAACAAAAAATTTCACTGTGGGGTTTGTGAGTCATGCAACAACAGAAAGATTGCATTTGAAAAAGCAAACATTACAGATAAAACAAGATATCTAAAATAATCCTAATATCTATTTTTTAGAATCTTCTTTTTTAGGATAAATCCTCTTATTCCAATGTACCAAGCTAAAAAGATCAATCCAGTAATTCCCCACCAGATATAGTTTTGAATTTCAGGGGATAACTCTGTGAGAGTACCAACAACCTCTCTTGCAACCAGCATACAGACTGCAAGAACTATTGCAAATTCAATTGCATACCATGTAAAACTAGGCCAAGATTCTTTTGGAATGTGAACAATTTTTCTTCCATCATCCATGATTTTTTTGAAATATAATCGATATTTAATTTTTCATATGTCAAAAGGAAGAATCAGAGGCACGTTTTCGAATTAATGTCATAATACTCTCTTTTTCCTCTTTATTTTCATAAATTCCTCTAAATGCTGATGAGGAAAGTGTTGCATCATTTCTAACACCACGCATTTTCATACAAAGATGTTCTGCATCAGCTAAAACTACCACTCCTTTTACACCCTGAGAATACAATTCATCTGCAATATTCTTTGTTAGTCGTTCTTGTATTTGGAGTCTCTTTGAGTATTTTTCTACTAGTCTTACTAGTTTTGAAATTCCAAAAACTCTTCCATTTGGTGAATATGCAATGTGTATTTTACCAAAGAACGGAAGCATGTGATGTTCACACATTGAGTAAAACTGGATATCACGTGCAATAACTACATCAGAATCTTCTGAGAACTGAACAGCCAACTCTGAATCAGAATCATATCCAGAAAAGATTTCTTTGTACATGTTTGCAATTCTTTCAGGAGTTTCACGTAGGCCCTCACGAGTTGGATCTTCTCCAACTTCAATGATTAATTCTCTGACGAGTTTCTTTACCCGGTCTTCATCCATTTTGATGATTTGAGACAATTTTTCTAGTATTTGAACCTAATCTGACTGTTAGGCAGATGATACCTATGGAGCCCCAATGAATTTATGCAATTGAGGAACAACTTTGACGTCAACATAATGAGGAAAAACAACATCGTACAAACTTAGTAAGAGATCAAGAGAGGGTTCTGCAATGCCATATGTTGGTTGAATAATAAATCCATCAATATCATTTTTTGAGACAGTATCAAAGATTTGATTTACTAATTCTTTGAAATCATCAGGTTTAGTTTTGGAGCTGACAACCACCTTGATGTATGTTATTTTCTTTGCACGAACAGAAGATTCTAGACATTTCATGGTGTGACCAATTAATTTATCATAATGCTGTGAATCAACAAAGTCTGAATCTTTTGTTTTGAATTCAATCTTTACAATATCAATAAATGGTAACACATGATTAAATCTGTCAACATCAAAACATGAAGATTCAAGATATGTGGGAATTTTTTTGTCTTGTATATGTTTTGCAAGTAATGCAACTGCTTGATGTTGAATAAGCGGATCCCCGCCTGTAAAATTTACTTTGTATGTTTGGTTTTTTAAATTAGAGTCAATCAATTGGTTTGCTTCTTCAATACTGTATTCGGTTCCAGAATCAAGTGGAAGAGATTCTTTAGTATCACAATAAAAACAGGTAAAAGGACATCCTGCAAGTCTTACAAAAAGTGTCTTTGTTCCATAGAGAATTCCTTCGCCTTCAACAGATGTAAATATCTCAAATAATCTTACTTTCAAGTAACAATAGTAATTTTTTTCATTATTTATTCAATGAGTTTCTAATGCATTACTGGTTCTTTGGTGTAAAACAATCCAGAGATAAAGAACACTATGCCTAAAATTCCAATAGTACTTCCAACAAGTTCTACTTGATTTTGAAGATCTCCTTCCAATGGAGCCCATAACCATGCCATCAAAGCACCAACTATAATCATTGGAATCCCTACTCCAACTGTAATTGCTTTAGATGCCATGCTCGATCCTGTATGGAAAATCTATAATAAGTTTATGATAATTTTTGTAGATTTGAAAATTATTGGTTGAGATTAACTATGAGTTGTTTTGCATTGATGATAATGTTTTGATAATCATAACTAATTACATAGAGTAACGCATATGAACCATTAGGAAATGGCGTGACATGATTGATGGTCATGTTATTACCAGTTGTAAAGTCTACAACATTTGGATTACAACTAACACAGCCAATTTTATAATTTTCAGCTGAACTATCATGATTCCAAGTAATATGCACAGTTGCTGAATGACCAGTATAATTTGAGACAGATGTGTTAACAATGTCTAGAGGTTCTGCAAATACGTCATTAGTAGAGATAACACCTATTGCAAATACCAACAATGCTAGTAATGCTAAACTCTTCAATTTTCTTCCTCCAAATCATTTCGTAATTTAACCATGTTTAAAAGATCTTTTTTATAAATTTCAACTATACCTAGTCTTTCTAGTCTTTTCACTGCTCTCCACATAGTAGTTCTTGGTTGAAGAAATTTTTTCCTTAGATCACTTTCAAATACTTCTCCGCCATTTTGAGAGATGAATTTAACAATCTCTTTGTCGTCTTCTCTCATATCAGGTCTAAGATTGAAAATTGTATCTGGATTAGGTGAATCTTTTGTTGGTTTTGTAATTTGAATTACCTCTGTTTTTAGTTGAGGTTTTGATTGTCTCTTCTTTACTATAATTACAGAGGCAACTGTTGCAGCTGCAATTGGGCCAACTATCAGACCAATAGTTACAGAATCAAATGAAGATTCAGATGTAGGTGCAGGTATATCTACAGGAGTACTAAAGATATAATCAATTTTAGCAGGGCCAGATGGAATGTCCAGTTTGATTTGGCTATCAAGTTGTTCCATGTTTTCAGGCAAAACATTCATTCCCACAATTACGGAATTTTCTGGCATCAGTAAAGAGTAGTTTACGGGAGAGTCAAACGAAAATGTCCAGATTCTGCCTTCTTTAGAAATCAGATCATGAATATCATAATTTACAATAATAGAGGAACTACCATCTGTTTGGATCATTGCTTTGTCTGCAATGATATTTCTAGATAAAGTAGTGTCATCCTCACCAAGTACAACAAAGTTATCAATAGATGAGCCAAAAAGACTCAGTTCAAAGTTTGAGGAATCCACATCAATTTGGGAGGAAATATGTGTAGAACCATCAGTATTGATGATTAAATCAAGAGTACGAGTGGCGGAAAATGAGGTCTGCAAAGGCATCGTTAGTGCTACAACCAGCAATCCTGCAACAATTAGAGGTGCATTAACCATTGTATCGATGATACCATCAGTCCTTACAAAAAGCATTCCATCTTCTCGAAACTCGGTCCTATGAATTGGTACGATTTGTTGGTTCATTGGCTAATACCTTAGGTTCATGCTCTCCACGAGCCCTTGAAATCTCTTGAATTCTTGGAAAAACTGAAGTCCTTTTTCAGTTATTTGAAAGACTCTATTTCTGTCATTTTTGACAGACTCGACTAAACCTGCTTCTACCAGTTTCTCACATTTGTCTAGTACTGCATAGTGAGATAGGTTGGCTTTGCGAGATATTGCAGATACAATGATTCCTTCACGACCACCATCAGCAGTAACGTTTAGGATATCACCCATAATGCCCATTTCGGACCTGTATTGTTGTTTTGACATGGTATAGTATACAATCAATTAGTTATTGAGGAACATTTTGAAACACCATAGCGGAACGCAAAGCGGAACGCCATTTTGAATGGAAAAAATGGTGAATTTTTAGCAAAATTGTGGCGGGGAAGAAAATTCCTAGAAATTTTGTGCGTAATTTTTTGTATAAAAAATACCAGTTTTCATGCAAAAAACAGATTTTTTGAAAATTTAAAGAAAAATATCTCAATTTGAATGATTTTAGAGAAATTTGGAGAAATTTACTATATAAAGAACAGAACGATTTCTGTCCGTTCCTAATCTATCATTTTGGTATGTACTTTGCATGGTAAAACCCCAAAACAGAACTATTGGTGTTATTGCTGTTCTTTTGATGCTTGGTGCATCTCCAATAACTGTAACCTATTCGTTTGCAGATAATGCTGGAGTGTACGAGCCAAAAGAAAGTTCCAAAAAAGAGGGACTTGGAGTAATTCTAACTGAAAAAATGGTTGATGGAAAGCTCGAAGTCCAACGTTATGCTTTACCATCTGATACCTCAAAAGAAGATATGCACAGAATGCTGTCTACTGAAATATCAGGTTGGACAATAATGAATTACAAGGCCTATAATGCTGGGATTACTCTCTTTGATGGAAAAGCAATAAAGGTTGGGCAAGATTTGTGGGAGATTTCAACTAACGGAGTCCTCAGTCTTGAAGAAAGAGAGTTTGACCTAGAATTAAGTGGAAAATCCAATGGTTCCCATGTAGTAATGCATGGAACTGCCTCAGATGAGGATCTCAGTTACAAAGTTGTATTTTCTGGAAAGTTTACAGAAAATGAGAATGTTTTTGAAGTTCTCTTCAATTCTGCAACAAATCCTGAGATGGGCCAAAATATCAAATTTCTTCAGATTGGAGATACTAATTTTGAAAAATCAGTTGATTCTAACCAAGAGTTCAGAAATTCAATTTCGGTGAGATAATTCACCACATTTTTCCTTTTTTTTTGAGTAAAAATCATTCACCTTGTCAGCTTTGGGATTCATAGTAACTTTTTATTCCCATTTTGAAAAGTAAATCATAAAATGTTTGATAAATTCAAGAAAGAAGAGGGAGGAGAAATGGTAGAAGAAAGACCTGAAGAAAACACTGCAGGAGAGACTCCAGAATTTACTGATACTCCAAGTCAAATTGGAATTGGGGAATTAATGGGGAAACGTGCCCAGCTTGAAGAGGCAATTGATTATGTTGGTCTAATGATTAAGAATCTTAAAGATAAACGAACTTTGCTTGAAAAAGACATTGAAGAAGAATCAGTAGATATCAAAAATCTTAAAGAGAAACTCCAAAAAGTTAGTGAGTATATTGAGGAAGAAAATAGAGGGATTTCAGAGCTTGCTGAAAAGAGAAAACGAGTAGAATCTGAAGCTGATGAAGTTGGAACTATAATCAATAATTTACGGGAGAAACTATCAGGTGTTGATAGAATTATTGATGATGAGGGTAGTAGAGTTAAAAAGATAAAAGAATCTAGAGAGTCAGCATAATAATTTAAAAATTAGTTTATTTATTCTAGTAAAATTTTGAAGTTGTTGCAGTTGATGTGCTTGCATCAGATGGAACTGATGGGAACATTTGTCCTGTTGAACTCTCAGCCACTGCTGCGGCCTCCTTGAGAATTGCATCAGATTCAGCATTTGTGGATGTATCCATACCAAATGCTGCATCACCTGAGAAACTTTCAGTCATAAATCCGCCTAACATTTCAGCCATTTGGCCAATTTCAGCTTCTGCACCTGGCATTACTTTTCCAAGAGACGATTTGAGATTCTTCATCAGTCCCATGGTGGGCATAATTGCTACTACGGTATCTCCAAGATCACTAAATGTTGTTAATCTTAATTCGATTTGCTCAAGGGCAATTCTTGCACTGCTCATAATTTTGATAACTTTTCTAATTTCGGCTAGTTCGTTTCCTAGAACCTTACTTGTTTGAGTATCATGTTTTTGTGTTGCCTCTACTATTCTTGCAAATAGTTGTCCATCACGTTCTTGTAATCCTGACAACATTTTGTCCAATTTTTGAATCTGTAATCGTAATTTTTTGACTCCTTCTTGTACTCTTGGTTTTAGAGCACCTTTAGGCTTGACTGCATCACCAAGTTTTTCACCAATACTAGGAGTTGGCGGTTTAGTCCACTTTTTACTAAGATTAGCCATGGTTTCACTATAGGAAAATGTACTTAATTTCATGTGTAAAGAATGATTCACAGTATGTGTAACTTGACTAACAAAGATGAAAAATGCAGTACAAAAATCTATTTAGTATTTTTTTAGGCATAACTTATGAATGAAGTATTTGGTTTTGATTTACCAGATAATTCCCAAGAACTTACAGACAAAGAATATATCAATTTGGTAAATCGAATAAGAGGTAATTTTCTCAGTTATGTTTCAGTATTAGATTCAACTCTTACTGTGATTATTTCAGATCTATTTTTGCGAGATAAAAATGATTTTCCTTTATGGGCCAAAACAGTATTTGATGAAGATAGAACTGCATCTTTTGGAACAAAAATAATTTGGATATCAAGAATCATGAAAAATCATCAAGATTTTAAAAAAGAGATTGATGAAAAAACAAGAATAAGGATTCAGCAAACGCTAAATAAAATTAGAGAAATTAGAAATGATTTTGCACATAATTTTGCACATAATAAAAAGATAGAATCTAAAAACGTAAAAAATAGAATAATCAAACTATATGATTTTGAAGAGGGCATGACTACTCCAAAACTATTCAAGATGGAAGAAATTATGGATTTGATAAATGATCCATGGATTTTAGAAAATCTTGAAAAATTAGAAGCACTAACAAAAAAGATAAGAGAAAAATAGAAATTTGTTTTTATAATGGAATTTAGAGTTTGTTTTATTGAATAAAAAATTAATAATAATTCCCGTAGTTATAATTATTGGAATTTTTCTAGTTAGTTTCTCTCTAGAGGATTCTGGTGAGAAAAGCAATGTTATATTTCATGTAACACTGGCAGATCCTGATTTGTATATTGAGGGAGTATATTCTGAAACATTTGAAATTGATAGTGGAGAATATTCATTTAGATTTGTTCCAAATGGTAGCAGTCCAAAAATTTTATCAATTTCATTAAGTGGAGAAAAGATAGATTTTTCAGAAGATTTTAGGCTACAAGGTACTTCACATGAAACTGGAATTTCACAATATTTTACTTGGGAGTATATAGGTCAAAAAGAAATTTTGATTTCAGAGAATCAACAAATTACAATTTCTATTAATCCAAATGGAAATGTGATAGGGTCAGTATCAGTAGATATTTTACAAAATTAAAAGAGGCGTAATCCCCTTCATTGCAGAACTATGAGAGATTCCCTCTCGTTGTCAAACGACCTTGCGTTTGATTGCCTATGTCGTTCTGCGGGGTTACGCGATTTTAGTCGATAGGAATTATATCCTTCGGCATTAATAGTTATAGGAACTTCAACTATTTAATAGTTTATATAAAAAATTACAAATAAATTTTTAATTATTGAAATATTTTATTCCTATTTACTAAAAATCGATCTATAAATTACGAAGTTTTATGCTAAAGCTGTTGTCTTTATCAGGAAAAGTTGCTTTAGTGACTGGTGGAAGCAGAGGAATAGGATTTGCCACTGCAAAAGTTTTGCTAGAAAATGGAGCCAAAGTAGCAATTACAGGAAAAGATCAAAAGCGATTAGAAAAATTAGCTGAAATTTCTAATGTATTTGCAATTACTGCGGACATCAGAAATTCTAATGAGGTGAAAAATGCAGTACAAAAAATTGTTGAAAAATTTGGAAGGTTGGATATTCTTGTAAATAATGCAGGGGTTTTTCCAAGGATAAAACAACTGCATGAAATTGAAGAAGATGAATGGAATGAAGTTTTAGATGTAAATCTTACAGGACAATACAGGGTTACAAAAGAGGCAATCCCACATTTACAAAAAACATCAGGATCAATAATTAATATTTCATCAGATGCAGGATTGAAGGCATATCAAGGATTTAACGCTGATGCATATTCAGCAACAAAGGCAGCATTAATCATACTTACAAAGTGTTGGGCTCTTGAATATTCAAAAAACAAAATCAGGGTGAATTGTATTTGTCCAGGAGTAGTAGACACAGACATGACAAAACCATTTGTAAAAACTCAAAAAGATAGGGATTTCATGAATGCAGAACATCCATTAGGTAGAATAGGAAAACCAGAAGAAGTAGCAAAGGCTGTACTCTATTTTGCGTCAGATGACGCATTATGGATCACTGGAGCTATTCTTGCAGTAGATGGAGGAGAATCAACAAAATAAATTCACATGAATTTAATACAACCTAAAGAGATGAATCATGATGAAAAGTAGAAAAGCTAAAGCAAAGTTGATCGTATTATTAGGAGTTATTTGGATAATTGTATCTTTGCCACTTCCATGGATAGTAAACAATCCAGAAGTTTCAGAATCTCAGTTTTTCACAATTCTGGGAATTATTGGTATTATTTCCATTCCATTTATCGCGCTTGGGGTGGTATGGACACTAAAGCCAGAACTTACAACATAGGAATGTATTTTGAAAGGCATACCAATTACAGAAAAAATTCCTGAATTAGATATTGCAATTGAGGCAGCACAAGTAGCAGGAAATACAATTTTGGAGATATACAAAGGTGAGTTCGAAGAATTTACCAAAAAAGATGATTCGCCAATTACAGAGGCAGATCTAAAAAGTAACGAGATCATTAAAAAAATTCTTTCTAAAACAGAGTACAAAATCTTATCTGAGGAAGATAATGATGATCAAAGTAGATTATCTGAAGAGATAATTTGGATAGTTGATCCTTTAGACGGCACTTCAGATTTTATTGATAAAACAGGTGAATTTACTGTAATGATTGCACTTGTAAAAAACAAAAAACCAATTCTAGGAGTAATAGGTTGGCCTACTGAAAAAACATTGTTTGTTGCACAAAAGAAGAGGGGCGCATTTAGATATCATAATGAAGAATGGGAAAAGATCTCAGTTACTACAACATCAGAACTTCCAAAGTGTAGAACTGTGGGCTCCAGGCATCACCTGTCAGACAAAGAAAAAGCATTTATCAAAAAATTAGGAATTGAAGACTTTACAAGTATAGGTAGTTCATTAAAGGTTGGAAAAATTGCATCAGGTGAGGCTGATGCATACATTACAACTACAAATAAAATGAAAGAATGGGATACAGCTGCATCATATTGTATAATTTCTGAAGCAGGGGGCAAAATGACAGATATGCTGGGAAACGATATTTCATACAACAATAAGGAAGTGTATCATCAAAATGGAATTCTAGTTACAAATGGAATTATTCATCAAACAATAGTTGATGAATTTAAAAAATTAGAGTAGGTTTCTTGATTTAAGAAAGTCCTTTACTTTGTTTGCACTATCATCAAGTGATTCATTTTCTGTATCAACAATTAGATCTGCTTTTTCTGGAGCTTCGTAAGGATCATCAATTCCTGTGAATCCTTTGATCTCCCCTTTTCTTGCCTTGGCATACATGCCTTTGACATCTCTTTTTTCGCACTCTTCTAATGAACATTTGACATAACACTCTGCAAACTGATCACCTGCGTCGATAATCTTTCTGGCATTTTCTCGGTTCTCAAGATATGGAGATACCAGAGATACTGCGCTTGGAACACCATGTTTTAACAACAATTTTGCCAAATGAGCAACTTTTTTGTTGTGTTCATCACGTCCTGCTTTTGAAAAGTCTTTTGGAGAAAACCATTCTCTTAATTCATCTCCATCAAGCATTGCCAAATTTGGAATATCTTTTTGCAGATCTTTTACGATTGTAGTCTTTCCAGAACATGGGAGACCAGTCATCCAAAGAACAAAAGGTTTCATGTAAAAAATTTCCAATCAGCCCATAAAGAGCTTACGTTAATTTTTAAACCAAGGTTGATTCTCTAAGAAATCAATTTCTTTGATCATATCCTCAACTTTCTTTACGACTGCAAATATAGATCTGTATTGTTCATACATGTCTGTTTCTTCCTCTTTTGATAAAACATTAGCTTCTACGTTATCAAAGAATTTGTTTTCTTTGTTTAGATGATCGTTGAGAAATATTGCATATGTTTTAAGATATCTTGAGACAGGTTCTCTTGCATCTTCACCTGCTTTCCATTGTTTTAGATGGTGATGGATTTTTCTTGCAACATTTCTTCCAAATTCATGTTCAACCAGAAATTTATGAATTTCATCTTTTAGAGAATCATAGCTTGCTACACATGGAAAATAAGAGTCCTCTTCTCTAGAATGGTGAATTGTATCTACAAATTCAGATATAACAATAGTTATCTTTGTAAGATCAGAAAATGGAATATCTGTTCCATTTTTTAATTCCTCTGCACATTTGAAAACAATTTTTTCAAGACGTCTTACCTGTACGTGATCTGCGCGAAGTTCATTTGTAGCACTCATTCAAGAAAAATACTGTTTGGGGTGATTTAAGGTGTATCTAAAATTAATGAGGCTAAAATGACTAACCAAATCTAGTTTAATTTTTATCCATAGATATTGAGATGCAATAATAGATGAATCCAATAGTTTTGTCTATTTTGAATTTAATTAGAGGCCAGTTTGGTGAAATACCATTATCTAATTTTGATTCAAATTTTATTTTAGAAAGAATTACAGAGTTGCAAAACTCAATTGGAACATTATCTGTTCAAGATGGTGTTATTGCTCCAGCTCATGTAATTTTGCTTGCAGCAGGGGTTGTAATTTTTCTTGGAGTTGCAGGTGAAGCATTTTTTAAAAAAACAGGAATACCAGATGTTGCATTCTTGATGATTCTAGGAGTGATTCTAGGACCAGTACTAGGTTTGATTCAACCAGAAGCTGTAATTCAAGTGGTTCCATATTTTGCAGCACTGGCATTAATAATCATCATGTTTGATGGAGGATTAAATTTAGATATCAAACATGTTATAAGAACAGCACATTTTTCATCCACATTAGCTATTCTTGGTTTTATTTTGTCAGTTACAGTAATTGCAGTTGCAGCACATTATGCATTGGGATGGTTATGGTTAGAAAGTATTTTGTTGGGCTCAATTGTTGGAGGAAGTAGTTCTGCAATTGTTTTTGGATTGGTTAGAAATGTCCAGATTTCAGAAGAAGCAAAATCTATGCTAAGTTTTGAATCAGCTCTAACTGATATTTTAGCTACAATTATTGCATTCATATTATTTGAAGCAGTACTTGCAGGACATTTTGATATTCAGACATTACAAGAAACACTTGGAAGGGCAGTTATAGTAGGTTTAGTTCTGGGATTTGGTGTAGGAATTCCTTGGATGTATGTTTCAACAAAGCTTGGAAATGCTCAACATGGATACATGCTTACATTAGGAATTTTGTTTGTGTTATTCTTCTTAGCAAATTCATTTGGAGAATCAGGTGCATTAACTGCATTAGTATTTGGATTAATGGTTGGAAATAAGAGTCATCTAGCACATATTCTTAAGTTCAAATTACCAAAAATCGAGATGGATGATCCAACTCATAACCAGCTCACATTTTTGGTAAGAGCATTTTTCTTTGTATTTGTTGGATTAATGGCAAGTTTTGGACAAATAGAATATATGATATTTGGAATTTTAGTAACAATTGCAGTTTTCTTTGGAAGAGGAATTGTTGCAAAAATTACACTGACAAAAAGATTTTCCAAGTTGGACAGAGCTGTTACAAATTCTATGATTCCTAGAGGGCTTGCTGCAGCAGTACTCGCTACATATCCAATAACTATGGGGCTCTCAAATGCAGAAGCATATCCACAAATCATATTCTTTATCATTTTGGCATCAGTAATTATTACAACAATTGGAATGGGAAGAGCAAAAAATATTCCTCCTCCAGAATCAACTGAAGGTGGATTTGTAAAACCACCTGAAGATTCTGATGATGGTGCATCTAAAGATGAATCAAAAAAAGTAGAAAATTTAATGGATGAGTCAAACGAAGGTGGATTTGTAAAAAAAGTAAATTTTCAAGAAAAATTTGATTAAAGATCGAGGGATTCTTTGAGACCTTTGTACCTATTTCTAATGGTAACTTCAGTCACGTTTGCAGCTTCTGCAATATCACGCTGAGTCTTATCTTCACCATTTTTGACACATGATAGGTATAGTGCAGCAGCAGCTAATCCCATTGGATCTTTTCCTGCTGAAACTTCGTTTTCTTGTGCTTTTTTGAGCACTTTAACTGCATATCTCTTTGTTTTTCTGCAATTCCAATTCTACTGGCAATTCTTGCAACACATTGAATTGAATCAGTTACTGGCATCTTCAAGTCAAGTTCTTTTACTAGTAATCTGTAACATCTTGCGATATCTTTTCTTTTGATGTTTGCTGCTTGTTCAACATCTTTTAGATTTCTTGGAGTTTCAGTATCACGACATGCAGCATAAAGTGCTGATGCCATCAAAGCTGAAATGGAGCGACCTCTAACGAGTCCTTTATCTAATGCTTTTCTGTAAATGTAAGCTGCCTTTTCAATTACTGCATCAGAAATTGCTAGTTTGTCTTTTAGTCTGTTTAATTCACTAAATGCTTGTCTGAAATTTCTATCAACTGGTTCATGAACTTGGCTTCTACTATCCCAAGTTCGTAATCTCTCAATAGTACTTTTCATAGAAGCTGTTAGTGGTCTTCCAGAAGCATCCTTGTTTACTGGATTAATTATTGTAGCAAGACCCATGTCATGCATAGTCAATGAGGTAGGAGCGCCTGCTCTTGCCCTGTCTCCGTGTTCGTCTTGTGTAAATGATCTCCATTCAGGGCCTGCCTCTTGTAATTTTTCAGTGATCACAAACCCACATTTGGAGCAAAACATCTCTCCGGATTCATTATCAGTTACTAGTTTTCCCTGCGCACATCTTGGACAGAGTTCTTTTGTTTTACTTACCATGATTATTTCTAGAGTCCTCCGTTGGTTGGTATTTATGAATCAACAAGTTTTTTTGCAAAATTTTGAGCCTGACAATAACACAGAATAGGGATTACGGAGTTATTTGAGGTAAGAAATGAGACCGCTATGGACCGTCCCCTTGATGTTGGGATTCTTTATGCTAATTCCAAATGTTTACGCAGAAACCCTAGTTCAGAATCTAGAAGGAGGGATGGATATTGAGATCACGCATCCTGGTGAAATTGTAGTAGGGCGAGAAGGAATTATCTCGATTTTAGTAAAAAATAACGGATGGGAAGAAAAACAGGATATTTCATTTGAGTTCTTGGTATCTGAGATTCGAGGATTAAATGTAGAGCCAAAAAATATCATAATTGACAAATTGGCGCAAGGTGGATCATATGGAGAAAATATCAATCTATACATCACAGATAATGCAAATCCAGGAATTCATTTTCTTAACATAAAATATTCTCAGGTTCTTGTATCAAATAATAAAACACCACAAGAACCATTCTTTTATGACATTGCAATTCCAATTACCATAAAAGCTGATCCAAATGTTACAATTTATACAAAAACACCTGAATCAATTTTTGCAAATGCAGAGTTTCCAATAGAAGTAGGTGTGATTTCTGAAGATATTGATATTACAGATGTTAGAATCAAGATCATTTCGCCTAAAGATATTGAGTTTAGAGGTGAAACATCACATACTTTTTCTAAAATACAAAAAAATACTCCTATAGGAATAACATCAAGAATCATCACCCCAACTGATGAAGTAAATACGGAATACAAGATTCCATTTGAGATTATTGTACAATATACAGACGATGTTGGAGAACAAAAAGAAGATTCACAGACAGTTTCAGTAACTCTAAGACCACGAACATTTATGGAATTGACAACTGATGGTGGAATTTGGATTGGAAGTTTCTTTATTGCCCCCTATGTTAGTCTTGGAACAATTATAGGAATTCCAGCAGGTGCAATCATATCATTACTAGTACGAAGAAAGGCATCTCCAAAAAAACGTAGCAAAAAGAAAAAAGTCTAAGATTCTAATTTTTCTTTAATTGATTTTATGTATCTTTGACTGTATGTTGTAAACAATTGAATTTTAGGTTGGGATAGTGCCATAGCTCCAGGCCTACTATTGACATGATCCTCTGCAGCCTTTTGTTTTTCTAGTAGTTTTTCAAGATTTTCTTTTGACTGTGATTCTAATTCGGACAGTAAAGTTGCAAGTTCGTTTTCTAAATTATCTCTCGTATCAGGAATTTCTGGTGGTTCTGCACCAATGATTTCTTTTGTAGTGATATTTCCAAATACTTTTTCATCCAGATAATGCAACAGCCAAAAGTGGAGACTAGTATTATAAATTCAATTTGGAAGATATTCAAAAAGTGCGTTGCAGTGCAATCAAACCTTTTATTTTTGAATAATTTTAGGCTTCATTGATGACGTATTGTATTGGTAAATGCAAAGAGTACAAAGCACTAAAACCGTCACAAATTGGAAGATACGCTGCAGGTCAGAAGAGATGTAATTATTGTGAAGTATTTGTAGACTATGACGGGCTAACTTGCCCATGTTGTAACAGGCAGTTAAGGTGTTTGCCTAGAAGCAGAAAAGGAAAAGAAAAATATCTATCTCAAGTGGTTGTGAAAGAACAACTATTGAATTGAGACTGATTTCTTCTTTTGGGTCTTTGTAGGTTTAGATTTTGGTAGTGTTATATCTAAAACCCCATCACTAAGTTTTGCCTTTACCTTAGATGCAACTATGTTTTCAGAAAGAGGCAGAGTTCTATAGTATGATACCTGACTGCGTTCTTTTGTAAGGAAATTTTTCTTCTTTTCTTCGGATTCTTCCTTATGCTCTCCTGAAATTTCAAGAGAATTTTCAGTCACATTCAGTTTTATTTCATTTTTCTTTATTCCCGGAACATCCATTTTTACACGGAACTGTTTCCCTTCATCAATAATATCACAAGATGTTTGTGATATTCTTGGCATCATTGTTGTTGGGAATGAAGAAAATGCTTTTTCCATCTCCTTTTTTAAATTATTAATTGATTTGTCAATATCAAACCAACTTGAAGTTAGAAATGGAGATGGGACTGAAGGTTTTTTGGTAGGTTTTTTTGCCACCATAAAACCATTCCAGTATTTTTTTTAATAAATTCTAAAAGCAATTATCAACTTTGAAAACAACACCCTGTGTAAAAGATCTACTTATAAGAAATCAATACTAGTAAAATCATGGCAATACCTACTGATGTAGAAGATGTTGTTGAAAAGCATATCAAGTTAATGATATCTCAAACAGAGTCATATCTGCCTTTTATTAAAGTTGCATTTCCGTACTCAAATAATGTTGCAGATGGTGTGTACAATTTAATCATAGGTAGTGCTTTGTCTGTATTTGTGAATCAATACGCAATGAGAATGAAAAATCCAACTGTAGAGGATTTTTCAGATTTTGGAAAGATTGCACTGAAATATAGAGATCAAGTTGATCAGTTTTTTAAATAACTAAGCTAATTCGCCTAGAAAATGAACAGTATCATTTGTAACAACCACAGTTCTGTCTTTTGGCACATGAAATAATTTTTTTGCATCATTAGTTTGAACTATTAGTTTTGAAAATGGATCTTTGAGTGATTTGTATAGTATTCCTTTATCGCCTACAGATTGTGACCAATGAGTTCCTTGAACAAATGATATTGATTGAAATTTTACAACTTGATAGGAATAGACCATTTCTAATTAATTAGATATTATTGCACTCATTAAGGATTTTCCTCCAATTAATGCTCCAATAGATAACCCAACATTGGCAATTATGTTGACTGCAAGTGTTCCATAATGATTGCTTTCTATCAGATTACTAGAATCAAGAGCAAATGAAGACATTGTTGTAAGAGAACCACAAAATCCTACTGCTGCAAAAAGAGAATATCTTCCATCAAGATTCCATTGTTCTGAAATAACAATAAATGCTCCAAGAACAAATGCGCCAACCATATTTACTATCAAAACGTTTAGTGGTAATGTATTGAAGATCAAAGGTGATTCTGTTACTTTGTATCTTAGAAATGCTCCAAGAACAGAACCCGCTGCAAGAAAAATAAACTCTAACCCTTTCATATCTAATTCATAATAACAGATGTTATTAGTGCTATTTGATACATTTTAGGTTCAAAATGACTAATTTCGTTTGTGTGAAAGACAGGTCCATGGTTTTTATAGGTTTAATATTTTCTCCAGACTAAATGACTCTCAAACTTAGATGTGAAGATTATGGTTTTGAATGTCAATATCAAATTGATGAAGAAAAATCTGTTGGCACAATTGAGAAATTAAGAAACCATTTTGAAGAAGAGCATGGAATTGATTATACTGTAGAAGCAGTTACACAGATGATCCAAAATCGTGGCCATTCTTTAGAATCAATCAAAAAATAATTTTCAAAGGAATTTCTTTTTCATTTTTAACATTTAATATGATGTATGACGTACTGTTTTTAAGAAGTTTATTTTTTAAAAAGATCAGGAATTTTTTGTTTGTAAAGTTTAGTTTTCATCTCAAAATTTCCTCTAACAGTTTATTTTTATTTTATGTCGACTAATACTAGTTAACAGTGGTAGAAAATTATTCAAATGATTATGATGTCAAGTGTAAACTAGACGCTTGCAAAACCTATCCTGCAATAACAGATTCTGAACGAGGAGAAATTTTTTGTGGGGGTTGCGGTCTTATTCTAGTGCAAAACTTAGCTGACACATCATACGAAAACAACGGTTACACTCAGGAAGACTTTATGAAACAAGCACGAACAGGTCCTTCAACATCACTAACGATGTTTGACAAAGGATTATCAACTGTGATTGGAAATAATAAAGATTCTTCTGGAAATGCATTATCAAGTAAAACAAAATATGAATTCAATAGACTCAGAACATGGGATCAAAGAAGTAAATCAAGAAAAACTGCTACTTTGAGCAAGGCCTTTACTTTACTACATTCGATGAAAACAAAATTAGGAATACCAGATAACGTAGTAGAAAATGCTGCATACATTTACAGAAAAATAGTTAGTGCAAAACTAACTAGAGGAAGAACAATGGCATCATTGATTTCAGCCTCGTTATATGCGTCATGTAGAGAAAACAACATCCCAAGAACATTAGATGATATTGCCAATGCCGGTAATGTAGAAAGAAGAATACTTTCCAGAGATTTAAGAACCATAATCAAAAAGCTTGGATTGAATCTTAATCAATACGACACTTCCTCGTTTATCTCAAAAATTTCAAACAATATGAATTTGAAAGAAAAGACAAAACGGGGCGCATTTGAGATACTAAAGCTCTGTGAAAAAGAACAGATCACTGCCGGAAAACATCCAGTGGCACAAGCTGCTGCTTCATTATACATTTCATGTATAATGAACGGGGAAAAAATCAGTCAAAAGAAATTCTCAGTTGAGGCAGGAGTAAGCGATGTTACAATAAGAAACAGAGCTGTTTTGATTAGGAAAACATTAAAGCTTGATGAGTAAAAAACCAAAAAATCCTACATGTTAATTGTAGGAGAAATTATTTTTTCATAAAATACATCTTTTAATCTACTTACTAAATCCATAATTACACGAATTTGCTCCATTGTAATTTCCTTTAGATTATCTATCTTTTCACGTAGCTCAGATATCTGAGATTGTAATCCTAATTTTTCATTTTTCAGGCTGGATATTTGGTCTTGAAGATTCTTGTTTTGTTGTTTTAGTTTTTCATTTTCTTCAGTCAGTCTTTGGATTTTTTCTGATTCGGTTTCCCCTGGAAATGGTTGTGGTGTTGGTTCTGGTTCAGGTAGTGGAATTGGTTTAGGTTCAGGTGAAGGTTCAGGAATTTCTGGCGGTTGTGGTTCTTGTTCAGTTTCAACTGCAAACGAAGGGGTTATGCCAAATAAGACGATAATTGCAATCAGGCCAAATATATAACTGATTTTTATTTTTTGCACTAAAGAATTTAGGGTAATTTTGTATATGAATATGATTACTAATTTCTAGTAATGAAAAAGAAGATTATTTGTAGAAGTCAGGTTCTTGATCTCTTTTTTGTTTTGGAAGATCATCCATTACAGCTTGAACCACTTCGTTGTGGTTATATGTCAAGTGTCTGAGAAACTTTGCAGATTCGTCTGCTCGGGTTTTTTCATCAGCAAACAACATCTCAGGACTACTAAGTTCTGCCATCATGGTGTTGCATTCTTGGCAAGGGTTAAAGTCAAGATACAGTTTCATGTTTTGTCTCATTTTCCTTAGTATTTAGACTATTTTATGGATTGAGTTGGTGGAGCCTCTTTTTTTCGAGGCTTGACCTTGTCAATTGCATCAATTAATTCCTGTTGAGATATCTTGATGTCTTTAACATTTTGTGCTTTGCCACCTACATACTTCTTGAGAGCAGCAATCGCAGCTCTATTTGCAACTGCAGCAATTTCTGCACCACTAAATCCATCAGTCAACTCTACAAGTTTTGCAATATTCACATCACTTGCAAGGGGTTTCTTTTTGGTATGAATCTCAAAGATGTTTTGTCTACCTTTTGCATCAGGATTTGGGACTTCGATAATTCTGTCGAATCTACCAGGTCTAAGTAATGCATCATCTACAATATCTAGTCGATTTGTTGCACCAACTATCAGTACATTGTGTAGTTCTTCTAGTCCATCAATCTCAGTTAGAATCTGAGATACCACACTTTCTGTTACGTGTGATTCTGAACCACTACTGCCTCTTCGTGGTACAAGTGCATCTATTTCATCTAAGAAGATTATACATGGTGCAGCTTGTCGTGCTTTTCTGAAAATTTCTCTAACTCCTTTTTCAGATTCACCTACCCATTTTGAGAGTAGTTCGGGTCCTTTTATGCTGATAAAATTAGATTCTGTCATTTTTGCAAGTGCTTTTGCAATCAATGTTTTACCAGTTCCAGGAGGACCATGAAGTAAGATTCCTTTTGGTGTTTCAACATCAACATAATCAAATGCCTCTTTGTACTTGATTGGCCATTCAACTGCTTCGCGTAATTCTTCTTTTAATTCATCAAGACCTCCAACATCATCCCAACTTACATTAGGAATTTGGACTTGAACTTCACGTAATGCACTTGGTCGGACTTCTTTTAACGCATCTCTAAAGTCTTCACTTGTAATCTCTATTTTTTGAAGAATTTCTGAAGAAATTTTATCTTCATCAAGATCTATATCTGGAAGAATTCTACGAAGTGATCTCATTGCAGCTTCTTTAGATAATACTTCCAAATCAGCTCCAACAAATCCATGTGTTGTTTTTGAGATTTGTTTGAGATCAACTTTTTCATCTATTGGCATTCCACGTGTATGAATCGAAAGAATTTCAAATCTTCCCTCATCATCAGGAATTCCAATTTCAATTTCTCTGTCAAATCTACCAGGTCGTCTAAGTGCTGGATCAATAGAGTCTGGTCTGTTTGTAGCTGCAATTACTACAACCTTGCCTCTGGATTTCATTCCATCCATCAAAGTCAAAAGTTGAGATACAATCCTCTTTTCAACTTCGCCTGAAACTTCATCTCTTTTTGGAGCAATAGAATCTATTTCATCAATGAAGATTATGCTTGGAGAGTTTTCTTCTGCTTGGTTGAAAATTTCTCGAATTTTCTCTTCACTTTCTCCATAGTATTTACCCATTATTTCAGGACCGCTAAGTGAGATAAAGTGGGCATTTGTTTCTCCAGCCACTGCTTTTGCAAGTAGAGTCTTTCCAGTGCCTGGAGGACCATACAACAACACTCCTTTTGGAGCTTCTACACCTATCTTATCAAATAATTCTGGATGTCTCATTGGTAATTCAACCATCTCACGAATTTTTTGAACTTCGTTTTTAAGACCGCCTAATTCATCATATGTTATTCTTGGAACAGATACATCAACTGCCTTAGTCATAGACCCCAGTTTGAAAATTGTGTTTTCAGTTACGATTACTGGTTTTGAAGGCTTTGTACTAGTTACAATGAATTGAACTCGTCCACCCATTTGTGTATTAAGAGATAATGTATCTCCAGTTGTAAATACATGATTAAGATAGTTGTAAGTCATATATTCTTGTAATCCTTCAGCAGAGATCTTTTCAGTTGGGGACAAAACAATTTGCTCAGCATTAGAGGCTTCTACTGATTTTAAAGAAATTTTATCGCCAATTCCAGCTCCAATATTTTGTCTTGTCATCCCATCAATTTTGACAATTCCTGTACCATATTCTTCAGGATTACCTGGCCAGAGTTTTACATGGGTTTTTTTATTATATGTTAATTCCAAAATTTGGCCAGTGTTCCAATTTTGATCTTCAATAATTTTTGGATCAATGATTGCTCTTCCTCGTCCAACATGTTGTTGTGGAATTTCATCAACTTTTAAAATAATTTCACTCATTTTTTTACCTCAAAAATTAAGGGAGGATTATTCAACCTCCACCTTTTTACCAGTTGGTTTTTCTTCAATTAATTTGAAGACTAGTTGTAAAATTCCATTTTTGTAGGAAGCTTTTGCAGAGTTTTCATCAACTTTGTGTTGTACTGGTACTTTAACATGATATTTCTTATCACCATGTTCTGCAGAAAGATCTACAACTTTATTGTCAACAACAATTTTGACATCAGTCTTTTCAACTCCTGGCATTTCTGCTATGAGTTTTACAACTTTTTCTTTTTCATCAACAATTGTGTCAACAATTGGTTCTCGTGTATCAGAAGCTGGAAGTTGTCCTGGTTTAACATTTCCATATTCTTGTACAACAGGTTTTCCATCAGGGCCCACGGTCATTGTATAACCATAATAAAATGGACCAGATTCAGAACCATTTCCCTTGAATTCCTCAAAAATGTCATTGGTGTTAAAAAAAGATCTAGACATTCTCTTGAAGATTCTATCGATTTCACTATCAAAGAACATTGTCATATTCACCTATAATATGTAATGTATATGACATTATATAAAGATTATTGATATATCTTTGATTTCTTACATAATCCTATTATAACTGACATAATATAATAATCTTAATGAGAATAGCAAGCATGTCTGTACCTGAGGTTGTCAGGGAGATAATTACCAGAAATCGTTCAATTTATGATTGTATGAAAATGGATTTGATAAATTATACAGCTTTAGCAGTAAAAATTCAACCAGAGATAGAAAAGATTCTAGGAAACAGAGTTAACCTCAATACAATAGTCGTAGCAATCAAGAGATATGCAGATTCATTTGAAATCAAAGAAGAGGTAAGAGAAGAACCAATTTTGAAGAACGCAAGATTGGTATTAACAGATGGAATAATGGATATCAAATTTTCAATCAAAGATTCTAACCAAATGAATCCAATGGAAATTTTAGACAAATTCTCAAAGATTACCAATAACTATGAATTTTTTAGAATGTCCGATTCGTTTAGATTTCTTACAGAAGATGTGGAAGACATTAGGCAAATTTTTGGCAATATCCCAAATAGTGATGATATTTTCAGTACGGGTCTTGCAAAAATCATGATCACGATACCAAATTCACAAAATAAGTCAGACGTTGTCTCATATGTTGCTGAAGTATTACATGCAAACGGCATTGAACTTGTTAATGCCTTTTTCAGCCAAGATAGCATTATAATTATTCTAAATGAAAAAGACGCATCTAAAGCGTATGAGATCTTACATTCAGATATCATTAGAGCCTAAATAGGCAGATATGAGAATAATTTGAGAAAATAAGCTTATAGGATATATTCAGTATTTTTCTGGGGTAAGCAAATGGCTCGAAATAAGAAGAAAATTGTCGTTTTAGGTGGCGGTTTTGCAGGATTAGAGTGCACCAGGCAATTAGAAAAATATTTCAAAAATGATTCAGAAATTGAAATTGTTTTAGTCAGTGAGGATAATTTTCTTTTATTCACTCCAATGTTGCCCCAAGTGGCATCCGGAATGATTGAAACCAGACATATCGTTATGCCAATTAGAACAATTACAAAAAAAGCAATTTTCTATGAAGGTAGAGTCAAAAACATTGATCCTTACGGAAAGATTGTAAATTTGTGGGGAAGTGGCAACAAGAGAGGGATTTCACTCCATTATGATTTTCTTGTAGTAGCATTAGGGAGTGAAACTAACTTTTTTGGAATGAGTGATCTTGAAAAAAATGCCTATCAAATGAAGACACTCAACGATGCAGTTATGGTTAGAAATAGAATGATAGATATGTTAGAGCAGGCAGAAAATGAAACCAACCCAATTCTAAAACACAGTCTTCTAACTTTTGTCGTTGTTGGTGGAGGATTTGCAGGAATTGAAACTGCAGGAGAAATAGTGGATCTCTTACTGGATGTCAGAAAGTATTATCCAAATATCAAAAAAGAAGATATTCGAGTTGTAGTTTTAGAGGCATTACCAAATATCTTACCAGGTTTTTCTGAAAGTCTTGCAAAGTTTGCACAAAAAAAACTAACAGAACATGGAATTGAAATTAAGTTGCAAACAGCTGTAACCAGTTTTAATGGTGATGAGGTCATGATAAAGAGATTAGATGTTGATAAAGATGCAATTGACGATTCAATTGTAAGTTCAATTCAATCAAAGACTGTAATTTGGACTGCAGGTGTAACACCGGTCAATACCATCAAAAGATCATTATTCAAAACAGATAAGGGAAAAATCATTGTTGATAAAAATTTAGAGGTAAATGATTTCCCAGGCGTGTTTGCAATAGGAGATTGTGCATTATTTATAGATCCTAATACTAAAAGGCCATTTGCTCCAACTGCACAAATTGCAGAAGCTCAAGCAAAAAATTGCTGCAAAAAATCTTCATGCTTTAATTAGAAATGGAGAAAAAACTGAATTTACATACGAATCAAAAGGTCAGATGGCAATTATTGGAAAAAGAACTGGAATTGCATCATTTTTGGGAATGAATATTCATGGAATTTTTGCATGGTTCCTTTGGAGAAATATCTACCTCTCAAAAATTCCAACATGGAATAAACGAGTTAGAGTGTTTCTTGATTGGGTAGCTGATGCAATTTTTGATAGAGACATCTCAAGATTGAAATTCATGAGACGTGAGCCAGAAAAAGAATACAAGGTTCTTGATGAAGTTGATGATGTTTGGTAATTAGTTTAGTTTTCTAATTTTATAGATGATTATTGCAGGTGCAATAAAATACATTCCAATGTTCATTAGAATAATACTTACACCATAAGAGATCATCTCGTGTTCAGAATTAATTTCAGCATAGTTTAGAATTGAAAGGGTAGACAACATTGGAGTTATTGATAATCTTACAATTTCTTTGAACAGTGGGGATTCACGCTCTAGATCAGCAATGGTTGGCGAGAATGAATAATAGAATTGATTAAAAGTTGTCATAAATGTAGTTCCTGATTCTGTTGCAAGAAGGGTATTGTCTCTAAGTTCTCTTAGCTGTTGTACTTGTGGTGCCATCTCAGAGCCAAATGTAGCAGTTGCAATCAAACACCCACCATTTTCATCAGTTCCATTAGTTGGTGTTTCTTCAGATAATTTTTTGAAAGAATCTATTGTTTTATCAAATCTTTCAAGGTGTGAATCAAAATCATCGATTCCGTTACTATATGAAAATGTGTAATAGTTATCCAAATCATAAATGGTAACTTCTTTGAATTTTACATTATAATTTTGGCCATTAGCAGAAAAGAGCCCTTCTGCATTAATTACATATGCATCGTTTCCATTAATTGTGGTTTTATCCTTTGAAATTAGGTTCAACTGTCCTGATTCAATAACTTCTGTTAGTTGATCAGTTTTTTCCACAATAAGATCATCCAAAGTTTTCTGTTCGGTAGGAAGTATTGTTAAGGAAAAGACAGGATTCATGTTTCCTACTTTAGGTCCTACTGCAACAAAGTCAGGTGAGTTTTCTTGTGTTTTTTCAGGTTGTTGTAAGAGCCAGCCTTCAGGTACATCAAATGCAATATCATATTCTTCACTTTCGAATTGTTGGTTTCCAGTAGGTGGTAAAACATCAGTCTGAATTCGGTCAGGCTCTGTTAATTCAATCAAGTCAGGAATTTCAGATCGGCTGACAACTGTAACTTTAGTTATTCTAACCTGTTCAGGATCTACAGGGGCATCCTTTTCATTAGTTTCAACTGCTGCAATTTTGTCAAGTGTTTCAAAACTTTCTTCAGTTACAATTCTTCCAAACACAGTATATTGTTCATCAAGAAAATTAGAATCTTGGTGAACTATGAAAAATTGTGAACCACCACTATTTGGATCAGCAGATCTTGCCATTGAAACAATTCCACGATTATGTTTGATTGTGTTAAACTCAGCATCCAATCTTTTTTCTGGGCCACCGGTTCCCCAAGTGTTTGGATCACCATCAATTGTGTTTGGATCACCACCTTGGATCATAAAACCTGGAATTATTCTATGAAAAAGTGTTCCATCATAAAATCCAGAAGTCGACAATTTAAGAAAATTTTCTACATGTTTTGGCGCATCATTTGGGAAAAACCCTATTACAATTTTCCCTAAATTAGTTTCAATAATTACTACTGGATCCATTATTTGAATTGGATTAAACTCAACTGATTGAGCAGTTGCTTGATTTACAACTCCCACAAAAAGTAACGAAAATGTAATTGCAAGAAATATTTTCTTCAATATTTTTCCCCTATGGATCTCACTTAAAAGCCAATTGTATTAGTTTTTAACAAAGTCAAATAGATTATCGATATGCAACCTGATGAAAAGATTCAGGCACATATTGTATCAGTGTGGAGAGAATCAAGAAAATTTCTATCAATTGGAGGCAAAGAAGGAATGTTAGTCCTTACTGATAAACATCTAATGTTTATTCACAAGACAGAAGCCAAAATGAAATGGTGGAAAGCTATTACTCAAAGACAGGTGATAAATTTTATCAAATCAAAAAATACGATGATTCGTCATGATGGATATGACGAGGATGAATTGATGAATGATGTAGAAGATGAACGAAATGTGGAATTAGGGTTTGACGATATTTCCAGTATTAGTTTTGAGGAAAAGACTTGGGGCAGTGTTTTACAATTAGAATATGAAAAAAATGGGAAAAAAGAGAAGTTTCAATACTCTGTTGCCCAAGATTGGGTAAAATATCCTGCAAAAGAGCCTACAAAATACATGAAGGTAGATTGGGCACCTTTTGTGCAATATATTAAAGACAGACAGAAATTTACAAAGTAAAATTGGGAAAAGTTTTCGCTGTTGGTGTTGGTCCAGGTTCACCAAAATACGTAACAGAAATTGTAAGAGAAATTATTCAAAGTTGTGATATTGTTATTGGGTACAAATACACTCTAAAAACAATTGAACATCTTCTCCAAGGCAAAGATGTTCATGAGATTACAATGAATGATCAAGAAAAATCATATCAAGAAATCCTTCCAAAATTAGGAGATAAGACTTTGGTAATACCATTCACAGGAGATGTAAATTTTTCAGAATCAGAAGTTGTCGATAGACTAATAGAAATTTTTGGAAAAGTGGAAATTATTCCAGGAATTAGTTCAATCCAAGTGGCAGCATCAAAAGCACAAGTACCACTTGATAAATCCAAAGTAATTACAATGCATGTAACAACTCCAATTGAAGACAAAAAATTAGAGCTGCAAAAAGCATTGATTGATGGATTTAGTGTTGTTTTAGTCCCAAGACCTTGGCCAAAACAACCAGACAAGCATTTTATGCCATCAGAAATTGCAGTTTATCT
Source organism: Candidatus Nitrosopumilus koreensis AR1 (assembly GCF_000299365.1). Lineage (NCBI taxonomy): Archaea > Thermoproteati > Nitrososphaerota > Nitrososphaeria > Nitrosopumilales > Nitrosopumilaceae > Nitrosopumilus > Candidatus Nitrosopumilus koreensis. The sequence continues at coordinate 1,600,940 of NC_018655.1, read as the reverse complement.
TCGTAAGAATGGATTTGATACTGAAAAGATAAAGGTTCATGTTTTTGAAGCAATAACTACTGAAAACGAGACTAGGTTTACAGGAACTGTAAAAGATTTGGAAGGAAAAGAATTTTCAGATTTATCAGTCATGGTATTTAATCAATCAAACCTAGATTCATACATGAATTATAGATGGCAATGGGAAAACTAGTTTCCTAGATTCTGGCCTTGTCTAAGAACTAAAGAATCTGAACTTGGAAATACATATGCAATAATTTTCATCCAAGGATAGTCTGGATCATATAATCTGTAGAATCCTGCTTCATGAAACGTTATGTTGATTGATTTTCCTGGTGCAATATCTCCAGTTGAAATTCTTCCATCTGGATCAAATGGATTATGTCTATCACCGTAATTTTCTTTTCCACTGAGAATACTATGAGATACAACATCGTTATTCATCATAGTAATTGTTGTGCCAGGTTCTATTGAGATTCTATCATTTGAAAAATATCCTAATTTTGCTGAACTACCTATTAATCCAATATAACTATCTGAAACACCTTTCAAGGAAGCGCCTTTAAGGATACTAATTGTAAGTCCTTTTGGTTCCTCTATTGTATCTGCTTCAACAATTTTTGATAATGTAGATAATTTTGTAGTGTAAATGATTTTGTATGTGTCATCAGATGTTGTAATTCTACCAGTAAAACCATAGATTGATGCGTCTTTGCTTTCTGCAACTAGTCTTCCAAAGAAACTAATGGTAGTATCAAACTCATCAGAACTTTCTATATTTCCATTAATTCTAATATAACGGCCTTCACGCAAAAATTTCCCTTCCAGTTCTGAAATAATAAATTCCTCATCATCTAGTGTAAGAAACCCATCTTCAATTACAAAATTAATTGTGCTACCACGCTGTTCATGAGAGGATATACCTAGATCAATTTCAGTAAATTTGATTTGTTCTTCGGTTACGGCAAATCCAGAACCCTCTAAAAGTAATGCCTGATTTTCAGAAATTTCTGCATAGGAGTTATTGAACAAATATCCTGAGAATATTACAAATAATGCTAATAACGATATAGCTAACTTCACAACAAATTTGTCTTTTAATTTGGTTTATAATTTGCTACTAAATTATTTTAGACTCAATAGGCAAATACTAAAAAATTAGAGGTCTAACCCAGGCATTTGCATGCCTTGTTCTTGAGCAAGTTCAATCATATAAAATTCCAGATATCCTCCTGCTAAAAGCAATCCAACCACAATTCCAATTTCAATTGCAGTGGGTTTAATGAATTGTTTGAGATTGGTTTTTTTGAATATTGCTCTGATCAAAATGAAACTTCTAGAAATTCCTAAAGAATATGCTGTCAACTCCATTAATCCAAATGGAGATAAAAACAGAATGGTAAGAGGAGGTATATCATCTAAAATAGGAGTTGTTGTGGCAATAGCTGCAAATGCAAACCCTGTTGACCAGGCCGAAAAAATCCCCCACCCAACACCAAATCCTGGAATAAACATTGGTAGTGCTATTGCTGTATTATGAGTAAAAATTCCAAATGCATCAATATCTAGAACCAACTCTTCAAATTCAGACATGAAGGTATTTGCTTCTTCTTCATTAACTGTAGATATTGAACCAAGGTGATATGCACCTGCAAAGATTCCCATAAATATGAAAAATAATGAAATCCGGAGTTTATTCACAAAACAATACAATTAGAACAATATTTGAGGGTTCGGCGTAGGCGCAGATTTAATTAAACCAAACCATAGTTTTTGATATGAAAAAGGAGTTGTCCTTTGCGTTAAACTATGCACTTAACAAAGGATTCCAGATTCATCCTGACGCTTTTAAGATCTTAGAAAATGTTGATGTAAGAAAACTAGAGAGAATCATAAAGGAAATTGTCAGAGAAAAAACAAAACAGAAATTATTTCAGATAAATCAGGATGATTTAGAAACATATCTTGGAATCAAAGATGATCCATCACTAGAAACTGAAATTAAGATTTTGTTGGACCCTACGGATAAAATAGCAACTGGTGAGGGTGTAAAGGGGTATAACGCATTATTTTCTAGCCGTTTTAACAAACTAAAAAGAATAATTTCAGACAGGCCAGAAGCTAGGATGTTAAAGTCTATAACTTTTGTAAAAAATGAAAGATCTAAGGATGACATGTATGTTTGTGGTCTTGTAACTGCAAGAAATAGCGAGAGAAACATAACAAAGTTGATTTTAGAGGATCCGTCAGGCTCATTTGAAGGGGTTATTTTTGATGAGGAGTTACAAAAAAATGCAGACACGCTTTTGATCGACCAATTTGTCATGGTAAGGGTCAGTACAGGGAAAAATTCTGGATTTATCATAAAGGATTTAATTTTGCCAGATATTCCTGATCAGGCCACAAACAAGTCAGAGTCAGAAGCATATGCAGTATTTCTGTCTGACTTGCATATTGGAAGTAAATATTTCATGGAAGAAGAGTTTACAGACTTTGTTTCTTGGATATCAAGCCCTGATCCTGTTGCTAGAAAAATTCGATTTGTTTTAATTTGTGGGGACGTGGTAGATGGAGTTGGGATATATCCAAATCAAAACAAGGAATTAGTTTGTCAAACCATTGAGGAACAACTCAAAAAAGTGGAAGGTTTGATCGAGAATATTCCAAAAAATATCAAAATAGTCATAATGCCTGGAAATCACGATCCGGGAAGAAGAGCGCTTCCTCAACCAGCAATACCAAAAAAATACAACTCAGGATTGTGGGATAGAGAGAATGTGATCATGGTTGGAAATCCAGCTGTTGTCTCATTGAATGGGGTTAAAGTTATGATGTTTCATGGACAAAGTATTGATGATATTGTCAAGACCACACCTGGTCTAAGTTATGACAAACCAACAAATGTTATGAAACATCTTCTGAGAGCCAGACATTTGAGTCCAATTTATGGCAGTCAGACCCCAATTGCTCCTGAAATGCAGGATCTTATGGTAATAGAGGACATACCAGATATTTTTCATGTAGGCCATGTCCATAAGGCTCAACTAGATATGTACAAGGGAATATTATTGGTTAATTCAGGCTCTTGGCAAAAACAGACACCATTTCAGGCAAGTGTTGGAATGACTCCAAATCCAGGTATTGCTTTGTTAGTAAATTTGAAGACCTTTCAGGTTTTCCACCAAAATTATAATTCTAATCTAGACAATATCTTGCAAAGTTAAATCATCTTTGAAGGTCTTTTTATCATTTCAGATGGAATTGTTAGTTTGTATTTTTTGGTTCTACCATGAATTCCTTGGTGTACTAGTCTTCCAGAGATTATCCCAGAAAGTTCAATCTCACTTAACATTTGAGTAATTCTTCTTTGGGTAAGTTCGTCTCGCCCTACTACTTTACAGAGATTTTTGTATGATGAATAGATTTCTCCAGTAGATGAACCATTAGCCTTCATTATAGCAAGTATGACTAGTTTCTCATGCAGAGGATATGATTTGAGGGATGTTTCTTCTTTATTTTCTTCAATTTTTTGAGAGGCTTCTCGGACATGGTTTTCAGTGACTTTGTCTGATTGTTGCCTTTCGGCTAATTCTCCTGCAACCCTAATCAAATCGATTGCTCGTCTTGCATCACCATGCTCCCCCCCTGCCAAAGCAGCACATAGATTTAGTGCTGATTCGTCTACAGAATCAGCCTCGAAAGCCTCAGATATTCTCTCCTCTAGAATCTTTTTGATTTGTTCAACATTATAGTTTGTAAAGACAATTTCCTCTTCTCCAAGACCACTAATCACCCTAGGATCTAGTTTTTCTTTGAAGGTCAAGTCATTTGAGATCCCAATCAAAGTTAGTGAACCAGTGTTAAGAGTTTCATTGGCTCTAGTTAGTTGGTAAAGTATATCCTTGCCAGTTTTTGAAACCAATTCTGCAAGATAATCAATTTCATCAATTACAAAGACTACATTGGTTTTTTCTTGATTAATATTATTTAGGATTCGTTTGAAAACCTCACTAATAGCCAAACCAGTTGAGGGTAATTCTTTTTCATTTAATCCTAATTGACGGCCAAAACTTACTAATAATCCATAAAGTGTGGTCTCTTTTTTTGAGTTAGAGTAGATTAGTTTTATTGGGAAATTCGATTTCTCTACCCTTTCTTGAATTTTTGAAATAATTTTTTTAACAACAAGTGTTTTGCCGGTGCCAGGTTTTCCATATACTAGAAGGTTTGATGGTCTGGATTGTTTAAGAATTGGTAATAGAGATTGGGTAACCTGCTCCTGTTCATCATTTCTATGTTGGATGGTTTTTGGAATATAGGTAAAATGTAGGATTTCTCTGTTTTTAATAATTGATTTTCCAGATTCAGCGGCATCTAACAACCTATCAATTGGGTCCGACATACTCACACACCTTTGTTTCCTATCAATATCATCATATCCATATCTAAATTAAGAGAGTAAAGAATAGAATAGTAATTGTAGTTTAGTTTGTAATTAATTATTTTTAGTTTGTTTTTGTTTTTTCCCCAAAAAAAAATAATTAAAAAAAGAAGAGTGGAAATAATGGTGTGTGGGTTTTGGTGTTAACAAACTGTTAATTTCTTGTTAAGGAATTACAAAAAAACCCCATTTTGACCCCTTTATTTCCACTCCAGGCGTTAAGATTGACGTTAACAGTGTGAATATGGTAAAAATAACCCCTTTATTTCCACTCCAGGCGTGATTAATCTATGGTTTGGGGGAATTAATTATAATCAGTTGTTAATAACAAAATAATGACTAGGCGTGGCTTACACAGTCAACGTTAACAAACCACTTAGTTAACAAAAATTCGCGGATCATTTGAACTGTTAACATCAGATCGAATAGATCCTATGGCCAAAAAACGTATTCGTATAGATATGGAAGATACTGATGGTGCACGTTATGATATTAAATTAGAAGGTAATGTGACTAGGGAAAAAGTCTTGAAGATATTTGAAATGATGGATTTGATGAATATAGAAGAAGAGCAAGAAACAACAAACATAGATTCTGTAGGCTCTAAAATTTGGCATATTGTAGATAAATTCTTCCCAATGGGAAAATTCACATCAACAAACATTCTTGAGAAATACGAAGATGAATTCAATGAACCTATCAAACTTAGTGTAATTTCTACATATTTATCCAGATTTTCATCAAAAGGTAGGGTGGATAGGATTAGAAATGGTAGAGAATGGACCTACCAAACCATAAAAATTGGCCAAAAACAACACTAACTGATCAAGAAATAATGATTTTTCTAACAATAAGACGGTCTTTTCCCAAAATCAATTTAACATATTCACCTTTTTGAATGTCCATATACTTTCTAAACTGTTTTGGAATAGAAATAGTTCCTGCAGATGTAATCTTTACTAAAACCTCATTTTCTTGTACGGACATATTATGACTATAATTTAATAATATATATAATTTAATAAATTATGTAAATTATAATTAATAATAAAAACCTGTAATTTTAGCCTAAAATTATACAAAATGACTTTGGGAAAACTGGAAAAATATCTTCAAACAACAACTGGGTTTGTTTCGACTTCCTCAACCTTTTCTTTTCCTTTTTCAGTAATAGAATAAGTGTATGGTTTGGTTTGTGTATTTCTGTTAACAAGTCCTTCTTCAAACAATTTTTTCATCAATCTTGAAGTGTGTTCTCGACTCTTCTTTAATGTGATTTGTATGTCACGTGATGTCATATCCTTGTTTGTGATTAAATGCAACACATGATTGGTAGGGTTTGTGTGCTCAATATTGGAACTTTTAGGCGTGGATATTGGTTTTTCAGATGTTGGTTGTGACTCTTGTGATATTGGGTTTTCCTTACTCTTAACTTCATTTTTTGTTAATTTCTCCAAGAATTGCTTTAATTCTAAATTTGGATCCACTGTTTTTTGCTCAATTCCCTGTATTTCTAATGCATCTAGGCGTATTTTCATGTCAATTAATTGCCTTTCATAATACTCCAAACGTTCAGATTGTGATGCATCAACCATATCACTCCTAGATTTTATGAATGGACGAATCTTATAGTATCCATACAACCCTCCCAAACCTACTATGAAGGCTAAAATCACACCCAAAATCACTTCTGGGTCCGGAATTTCAACTAACATCACACATTACATGCCTGTATCGTGATTTATCGTGATAGAACAACATTATTTCACACTTTAGATTAACAAACTCACATACCTTATCACAAACAATTCAACTTGTTTGATGAACAATTCTCACAACATCACACATTACATGCCTGCCTAACAAGCCTGTCAATCACATCAATGACCTCATCTTCCCTTTCTGGGAATATATCACTCTCATTTATCACACTAATCTGCTCAGAAAGCTTTGATATCACGTCTATATCATCAGGCAAAATGATGCCTAGACCACGTAAAAGTATGATTGAATAGAATAATGCAACTAATTTCTCCCTAGACTGCCCAACTTGCCTATAATACGCACCTTTTGAGATGGAAAACTCTGAATCAAGAAGATTCTTTTGATTTAAAATAATTTCAATTTGTCGCTCCGTAAACAAAGATTTTTTGATAATTTTTTTAATAATGTTGTTAAAATTAGATTCTTCAAACCCTGTCATAGCTATACAAATCTGTATAATTGCATTCCAATTAAACTTTAAAGAGCCACATACGAACCATTTCTATGGCTGGAAACAAAGTCGAAACATTCCTGAAATCAGAATTAAAAAAGAAAAACGCACTATTGTTTATTCTAATAGATTCTGAGGTATCAAACTTAGAAGCTTCAGCCAAACTTGCCAAAGATGTCGAAAAAATTGGTGCGTCTGCAATCTTAGTTGGAGGTTCCTCTGCTACAGATCAAATAGAGATGGCACAAGTGGTAAAAGGAATCAAAAAAGGCATCAAAATCCCAATAATCTTGTTTCCTGGTAATGTTACAGGTGTCGTGCCTGAAGCAGATGCAATACTTTTCAGTTCTTTGATGAACTCAGAGAATCCATATTTTATTTCCCAAGCCCAAGCTTTGGGGGCTCCAAGCGTTCTCAAATTTGGTCTAGAACCACTTCCAACAGCATATCTTGTAATTGGAGATGGAACATCTGCATGGTTTGTTGGTTCTGCAAGGGGCATTCCATTTGAAAAACCCAAAATTGCCGCAGCATATGCACTTGCAGCCCAATTTCTTGGAATGAGATTTGTATATCTTGAGGCAGGTTCTGGTGCAAAATCTAGTGTCACCCCAGAGATGGTTAAAACTGTAAGACACACGTTTAATGGATTTTTGATTGTAGGTGGGGGCATTAAGGATGTAAAAACTGCCCAAAGTTTAGTGAAAGCAGGAGCTGATGCATTGGTAATAGGCACATTCCTTGAAAAAGGTGGTAGTCTTAAAAAACTCCAAGAAATAGCAAAAGCAATTCAAAGAAGCAAGTGATAGAACTCTAGTATGTCTGAAAACGATGCAATTTCTCGTATTAGTGGCATCAAAATGCCTGATTACTATCTTGATTATTACTCAAACTTGTCCACAGAAACATATTCTATTTTTGAAGCTGCAGCATCTGCAAAATCCAGTTTGGTTGATTCCTCAGGCATAATTGAGCCGAAAATCGCATTTGATCTTGCTGATCGTGTAGCAAAAATGCATGAGATTGATATTGCTGAACCTCTAAGAGAACTCTTAAAAATCAATGGAAAAGAACTTTCTGCACTAATTCTATCAAAAGAGATTGCACAAGGAAAATACTCTCTACCTGATTCGACTTTGGAAGAAAAACTTGACTTGGCGGTTCGTGTCGGATTGGCAATCGTCACTGAAGGAGTTACCATTGCTCCTTTACAAGGAATCAGTGAAGTTAAGATAAAGAAAAACAAAGACGGCTCTGAATATCTTTCAGTCTCTATTGCAGGCCCTATGCGTTCAGCAGGAGGAACAGAATCAGCCGTTACGATGTTGATAGCTGATCATGTTAGAAAGACAGCCGGATTAGCAAAGTTTCAAGCCAATTCTTTTGATGATGAAACAGGCAGGTTTGTCGAGGAATTAAGAATCTATGAAAGAGAGGCAAGTAGTTTTCAATTCCATATACTGGATGAAGATATTGAACATGTGATTTCAAATCTACCTGTAGAACTAGATGGTGTAGACACAGATCCTTATGAGGTTGTAAACCACAAATCTATGGCACGAATAAAAACTGATAGAGTACGAGGAGGTGCCTTACGTGTTCTAAATGACGGTCTTATTGGAAGATCCAAAAAACTACTCAAAAGAATTGAAATGTACAATCTTGATGGCTGGGAATGGCTCAATGATCTAAAAGGTGCTGTTCAAACTGGTGAAAAACAAGAAGACGCAGCCACAAAAAGGATGCATGAGGTAATTACAGGAAGATCAGTCTTGTCAATGCCTAACAAACTAGGCGGATTCCGATTAAGATATGGAAGAGCATGTAATACTGGTTTTGCAGCAGTCGGAATTCATCCTGTAATTGCAGAGATACTTGATCATACAATTGCAGTCGGAACTCAAATTAAAATTGATACTCCAGGAAAAGGTTCTACTGTTGCATTTGTTGATTCAATTGATACTCCTGTGGTTCGTCTGAAAAATGGAAATGTTGTGAAGATTAGAGATACAAAACATGGAATAGAAATTAAAAATGACATTGAAAAAATACTTCATCTTGGAGATATTCTAATATCGTTTGGAGATTTCCTAGAAAATAATGCTCAACTTATCCCATCAGGATATGTAGAAGAATTCTGGATAGAAGAGCTAAAACAAAAACTCCAAAAATATGAACCTAAGGATCAATATCTGACCCAATTTCTCAATAAAATACCAACCATAGATGAAGCATTAAAAATCTCCATTGATTTTGATATGGCTCTTCACCCACACTATCTGTATTTTTGGGATAAAATATCCTCCGAAGAACTCAACCTACTTTTACAACCTGAAAAAATCAATGAAACCTCAATTGAATATTCTATACAAGTAAAAAAAATCCTTGAAACATTAGGAGTTCCACATATAGTTGAAAATGATAACATCCTCCTTGAAAACCTTGAAGCAAAAATTTTCTTTAATTTATTATTTCGAGAGCAAATTAAAATCAATGATTCATCCGTTCCTCAATTAATTTCAAAATCCTCTGGAATTAAAATTAGAAACAAGTTTTCTACATCTATTGGGGTTAGGATTGGAAGACCAGAAAAGGCTGCACCTAGACAGATGAAACCGCCAACACATGTGTTGTTTCCTATAAGTGACAAAGGTGGGCCTACACGGGATCTGTTAAAGGCATCTAGAAATGAACACTTTTTCACTAACATTTACAATCGACATTGTACACAATGTAACCAACCATCAATTGGAATAAAATGCTCAAAATGTGGTACAAAAACTACCGTTTCTTATAGGTGTCCTTATTGTAGAGATACACTTGAAGAACCTTTTTGTGATAAATGCAAACGAACCGCTTTAGCGTATTCACATAAAGAATTTCCATTAAAATCAAAACTCCTTGAAGCTCAAGAAAAAATCCGTTTACGTGCACAAGAACCATTCAAGGGAGTAAAGGAATTAATCAGTCAAGATAAGATTGCCGAACCTTTGGAAAAAGGACTTGCCCGACAAAACTTTGGACTTACAGTGTTCAAAGATGGAACTGTCAGATTTGATGCGACAAACTCACCTCTCACACAATTCAAACCGTCTTGGATTGGAACCTCAATTGAAAAACTCAAAGAATTAGGTTATACGCATGATATTGATGGCAACCCCCTTGAAAATCCTGAACAGATAGTTGAACTCCGTATGCAAGATGTGGTAATCCCCTATGAAAGTGGAAGATATCTTGTTTCTATCTGCAAATACATTGATACGCTTTTAGAAAAATTCTATGGTAAAACTCCATTTTACAATGTACACAACTCAAAAGAACTGATTGGACATTTGGTAATTGGTCTTGCTCCTCATACATCAGTTGGCATAGTAGGTAGAATCATTGGATATTCTGAAACCCATGTCTGTTTTGCAACTCCCAACTGGCATTCAGCAAAAAGAAGGGACGCAGACGGCGATGCTGACTCAATAATGTTATTGATGGATAGTCTTTTGAATTTTTCAAGACAATTCCTTTCAGATGCTATAGGTGGATTGATGGATGCGCCACTGCTTGTTCAACCTCTTGTTTTACCACATGAATCCCAACCACAAGCACATAATCTTGAGGTCACAAAATCATTTCCTTTGGAATTTTTTGAATCAACAATTCAACAAGTCAAAGCCCCAGATATTTCATCAGTTGAAATTATCAAATCTAGACTTGAAACAGAAAGACAGTTTTATGACTATTATTTCACTCACTCAACATCATCTCTTACAACTTCAAAATCACGCAGTGCATATTCGACTCTTGGATCGATGCTAGACAAATTTGATATGCAAGTTAAAAATGCAGAATTGATTGATGCTGTAAATACTTCAGAAATTGTTTCAGATGTCATTTCAACTCATCTTGTACCAGACATTATGGGAAATCTAAGAGCATATGCTAGACAAAACTTTAGGTGTACTGGATGTGGTAAATCTTATCGACGTATGCCACTAATCCAAACTTGTGTATGTGGCCATAAACTAATTCCTACAATAACTCGTGGCTCTGTAGAAAAATATTTGAAACTTGCAAAAAGACTTGTTGACAAATATGATGTTAGTGAATATCAACGGGGAAGGATTCATGCACTTGCTGATGAAATTGAATTAGTATTTGGAAAAAGTCCAGGCGACCAATCACTTCTTACAGACTATGCCTGAATTATCGCAATTTGACATATTCATATGCGCCTAATTTATTGTCAAAACAGAATTTCACCTTTTGGTAATTCTTTCTAAATGACTTTACTTTGGACAGTAATTTCTTTGGATCTTTCTTATCTATTACTACTTGTTTGATGAATGATGCAATCTCTTGCATCTCATTCTTTTTCATTCCAAGTCTGGTGATCTCGGAAACCCCTAATCTGATTCCGCCTGGATGGAAATAATTCCTTCCTGCTTTGATGTCTCCCGGAATTAATTGTCTGTTTACAATTATGTTTGCTTTCTCCAAGTCGGCTTCAACTTTTCCGCCATCAGAATAATCTAAAACATTGACAGCAATTTGATGTGATTGGGTAAATCCTCTGGTCTCACCTAAGACTTTGAATCCTGCATCACTTAATGCGTCTGCAAGTGATTTTGCATTTTTTATAACTTGTGAGGCATAATCTTTACCAAACTCTAAAGCCTCAGCAAATGCTACTGCTTTTCCTGCCATATTGTTGATGTGGTGACTACTTGTGAGACCTGGGAATGTAGCTTTTTTGATTGGTTCCCCATGTTTCTCAGAACCTAGAACTAATCCCCCCTGAGGTCCAAACAAAGTCTTATGAGTACTCATTGTCATTGTATCTGCTCCCTCACGAAGTGGGTCTTGAAATTTTCCACCTGCAATTAATCCTGCAACATGAGCTGCATCATAATTGATGTGCATATCATAACTCTTTAGAAAATCTGAAAGCTCTTTGACAGGATGTGGAAACAAGAATAATGAGCCTCCAAACATTGCTATTTTTGGAAGCCGATTACTTTTCTTTAACTCCTTTACTTTCTGTTTTGTTTTGTCTACATCAATTGTCATCTCTTCTGCATCAAATGGATAAAACTCAATTTCTAAACCATGAACCAATCCTGCAGTTCCAGAATGCTCCTTTTTACCATGTGAAATATGGCCCCCAGCTGGAATAGATGGGGCTAGCATAACATCTCCTGGATTTGAAAAAGCAGAATACACTGCAAGATTTGCTACAACACCTGAAATTGGTCTAACATCTGCAAACTTTGCTTTGTATAATTTTTTAGCCAGTTTCATGCATTCAAATTCTACATCATCAATGTAGATACAACCCGCATAGACTCTTTCTCCAGGCCAACCCTCGGCGTATCTATTGCCAAAATCTGAAATTATGGCTTCTCTAACTGCAGGACTTGGGATGTTCTCGCTGGCAATTAATGGGATTGAGTTTTCAAACCATTTATGATGCTCCTTTAATTTTGTAAAAATTTTATTGTAAGATTCTTTATTTTGTGATTTAACCATATTTTGCAACTTGATTTTCCCAATTTAAAAACACCGATAGTTTGTAAACCATCCACTCTTGATCTGGAAGGTATAAAAGGGGAATCTGGAGTTTTTGCATCAATGGGTATGCAAGCTACTTCCAAAGGAAATATGCCTGTCGTCTTGCTCAAAGAAGGCGGTTCAGAAACTAAAGGTAGAGATGCACAAAAGAACAATATTGCCGCATCAAAAATAGTTGCTGAAATTGTTCATACCAGCCTAGGTCCTAGAGGCATGGATAAAATGCTAGTTGATTCATTAGGCGATGTTACTATTACAAATGACGGTGCAACAATTCTCAAAGAAATTGATGTTCAACACCCAGCAGCAAAAATGCTAGTTGAAATCTCTAAAACAACTGACAATGAAGTTGGCGATGGAACAACTTCTGCTGTAGTCTTAGCAGGAGCACTACTTGAAAATGCTGAATCCTTGATTGATCAAGATGTCCATCCAACAATTATTGTTGACGGCTATAGAAAAGCTGCAAAAAAAGCCAAACAATTCCTTGAAAGTATTGCAGATACAATTTCTGCAAATGATAAAAATATTCTTAATAAAATTGCAAAAACTTCTATGCAAACTAAACTTGTTAGAAAAGATTCTGATCTACTTGCCGATATTATTGTAAAATCAGTACTTGCTGTTGCAGAAAAAGACTCTGAAAAATATGGTGTCGATATTGATGATATTAAAGTTGAAAAGAAAGCTGGTGGTTCAATTAAGGATTCAATGATTGTTCAGGGCATAGTTCTTGACAAAGAAATTGTTCATGGAGGCATGCCAAGAAAAATCAATGATGCTAAAATTGCTTTAATTAATACAGCATTAGAAATAAACAAAACTGAAACTGATGCTAAAATTAACATTTCAAATCCACAACAATTGAAATCATTTCTAGATGAGGAAAACAGAATGCTAAAAACAATGGTTGACAAAGTCATTGGTTCTGGTGCAAATGTAGTATTGTGCCAAAAAGGAATCGATGATATGGCACAACATTATCTTGCAAAGGCAGGAATTATTGCTGTTAGAAGAATTAAAGAAAGTGACTTGACAAAACTAGCAAAAGCAACAGGTGCAAGAATCGTTACAAATCTTGATGATCTCTTTGAAAAAGACCTTGGAAGTGCTGACCTTGTTGAGGAAAGGAAGATTGAGGAAGACAAGTGGGTATTTGTTGAGGGATGCAAACATCCAAAATCTGTTACTTTACTTCTCCGTGGAGGTTCACAAAGAGTAGTTGATGAAGTAGAACGTTCTGTTCATGACGCACTGATGGTTGTAAAAGATGTAATTGAAAAACCAGAGATTGTGGCAGGTGGAGGAGCTCCTGAAACATATGCTGCTACAAAACTCAGAAATTGGGCTAAATCTCTTGAAGGAAGAGAACAACTAGCTGCAGAAAAATTTGCTGATGCCTTAGAATCAATTCCATTAACACTCGCAGAAAATGCTGGTATGGATCCAATTGACACTCTTACATTATTACGTTCAAAACAACAGAAAGGTGAGAAATGGACAGGTATTGATGTAATGAAAGGAAAGATTGGAAATATGAAATCTAGTGATATTATTGAACCTCTTGCAGTGAAACTCCAAATTGTTTCTGCAGCTGCCGAAGCTGCATGTATGATTCTGAGAATTGATGATGTAATTGCAACCCAAAAATCTGCCGGCGGTCCACCTGGCGGCGGTGAAGGCGGAATGCCCCCTGGAATGGGTGGAATGGGTGGAATGCCCCCTGGAATGGGTGGAATGCCTGACATGGGCGGAATGATGTAGATTATTTTTGAAAATTTTCAAAAGTTTATTTGATAACTGCTTTTACGAACAACATTGAATAAAACTTCATCAAAATTCCTTACTGGTTTCAAGTATGTTTACTTGATTGCTTTTTTTACATTACTGGCAGGATTTTTCCATCCATTAATCACCAACACTAGTTTTGATAGTGTTGTTGTAGGTGTTTTGGTATTGTTTGTAGGTTTGGCAGGTGGTGTTTTGTTGTACAAGTCTGCAACATCAGAAAAAAGAAGAGAAATATTTCTTGGAAGTGGATTTGCACTAATGGCAATTTCATTGTACTATATTTTTCAGATTAGTTGAAGAGTCTAAACATCAAAGTACAGATAAAATTCGTGTGGGTGGGGCCTAATGGCAATTTCACGTTGATCTCTTCTTTCTAATTCTATAATTTTATCAATTACATCATTTGTATAAATTGGATTAAGGAATTTTCTATCACTTTCTAACTCATCTAACGCTTCTCCTAAACTCTTTGGAAGAACGCCAATTCCTCTCTTTGATCTATCTGATTTTGTCATTTTGAAAATATCATCACGAACCTGATCACCAGGATCCGTCTTCTTTTTGAGTCCATCCATACCAGCTGCAGTAACTGCAGCAAATACAAGATATGGGTTTGATGAAGGATCAGGTGCTCTAAATTCTAATCTCTTTAGATTGGAATATTCTTTTCCTTTGAGATGTTTTGGAACTCTGACAATTGCCGAACGGTTTCCAGAACTCCATGCAATGTATGCTGGAGCCTCATAACCTGGCACTAATCTATGATATGAGTTAGTGGTTGGATTACAAATTGCTGATAACGCTTTTGCGTGATTAATTATTCCACCACAAAAGTATCTTGCAGTCTGACTTAGTTCGTCTTCATCATCTGGATCAAAGAATGTATTTTCCTTTCCTTTCCATAAACTAACATTAACATGCATTCCTGAACCTGAATCCATTGCAATTGGCTTTGGCATCATTGTTGCAACCTTGCCATATTTTTGAGCAACATTTCTAATTACATATTTGTAAGATTGTGCAGCATCAGCCGCATTTGTCATATAATCATATTTGATATCAATCTCACATTGGCCAGCTGTTGCAACTTCATGATGATGATTATCACATAAAATCCCAAAATTATTCTTTAGAATATTTACACATTCATTTCTGTATGGTGTAAGCGTATCTGATGGTGTACTGGGATAGTATCCTTCCTGTAATCCCATTGGATATCCATCTCCCTCTTGACTCCATGGTGCTTCTTTAGATTCAATTGAATATGATTGTCCTTTGTATGGTGTTAAAACATCCCAATGTACTTTATCAAAAACAAAAAATTCTACCTCTGGACCCCATGTACTAAAATCAAATCCTTGTGTTTTGATGTACTCTTCAGCTTTTTGAGAAATTCCACGAGGATCTCTTGATAATCTGCCTCTACCTTCTCCCCAATATACATCACAAAGCATTCTAGCTGTTTTGTTTTCTGTCATCCATGGAATTATTGCAAATGTATTTGGGTCGGGTTTTAGAAGTAAATCTGAATCATCAATACTAGTAAAACCCACAATGGATGAACCATCCAATTTTGGTAGCCCGTCTCTCATCTGTTCAGGAGTAAATGTGTCTGCTGAAATTGTGGTATGATGAAAATGACCAGTTAAACCAGTAAATTGAAGATCGATAAATTGAATTCCCTCATGTTGAATTCTTGAAAAAACCTCGTCAGGTGAATATGTTACTTGGATTGCTTTTCCGTGACTGACTTTATAGGGCAATTTATACTTCAATCAAACACAAATACATCCAGCATTTAAGGATTAGGTAAGAAATGTCTGAAACAAATCAAATTGATATCAATTATCTTCACCATATAGTATTGCGAGAAATTGAAGATGATTCTTTATTAGAAATTAATCCAAACTTTTACAGAAATTTATCTGATTTTATAGGAAATTTGAAAAAACAGGAGTTTGATGGTGTTGAAAGTAAAATCAAAGAAGCTATGATAGAAATGGCTACAGAACTTACATCTTTGTTGATAAATATTAGACTGGAAAAAATTTCAAAATTAAAAGATTTGGAAATTAGCTTTCTTCTTGATGAAGAAAAATTCATTCTAGATTCACAAGAGGAGAAAAAAGATAGAAAAGAAATGATCTTTTCAGCAACAATTAATGGAAAATCAAAATTCCTTGAGTCCTTGTCTCAAAATCACAAAACAAAGAGAATTGCAGTAAGATTTCTACAGGAGATAGGTGAAATTGTAGGAGCTGATCTTGAAAAATACGGTCCCTTCAAAGCTGAGGATATTGCTACTATCCCATATGAGAATGCTCAGGCACTAATTGCCAAAAATGCTGCAACAAAAGTTCGCTTAGAAGATTAGATAGAAATTATACCTAAGTTGTTTTCTAATTAGATGTCTCATACTGGTGTTGATGTAATTGATTTTCTTTTTTATACAATTTATCCTGTAATTGGAATTTTTATTGTTGAGGGTATTAGTAGAGCAATAAAAGCTCCTAAATGGATAAAGTTATGGACACAAGCTGCCGTATCTATTGGTTTTGGAGTTTATTACTGGTTTATTTTGCCTGCACCTCAAAATTTCCCATTAACTGCATTGGTAATGTTTGCGCTTGCTATTGCGCTAATTTATCAAGGAAGACGTGCAAAAATATCTCCTGAAAAAAGTCCTTATTGATTAAAATCGTCCAAAAATCCTTCTAAAAATATTTGGTCTATCTCTTCCACCATCTCTGATAACTTTTTTCTCACCAAATCGTTTTGCTCTAATTTGACTTAGTTTAACACATCTATGTTCCTCAGGAAGTCTGTGCTCTGAACAAAATGGATCCTTGCAGTAATTACATTGAAATGGTAAGTCTGTTAAATCCCCACAATATGCACATTTTTCAGATTTCACAATTTCATTTACTATTTTTCTTCTAATAAAGTTGCCAGTATTTTACTAAATTTTCCATTGTCTAAACATTTTTACGATGTTAAAATTCAATTTAGTTAATTGATTAAAGGCAAAGTAGCAATAATAACTGGAGCTAGTAGTGGTATTGGTTTTGCAACTGTTCTAGCATTATCAAAAGCAGGTGCTAAAGTTGCTCTTGGTGCCAGAAGAGTCGATCGATTAGAACAACTTGCAAAAACAATAACTGAAAACGGAGGAGAAGTTTTTTATCAAAAACTAGATGTCACACAAAAATCAGAATGTGATAATTTTGCAAAAGCTGTTTTAGATAAATGGAATTCTATTGATATTCTAGTAAATAATGCGGGACTAATGCCTTTGAGCTTCTTCAAAAATCTTAAGGTAGACGAATGGGACAAAATGGTTGATGTGAACATCAAAGGAGTGTTGTATTCCACTGCGTCCGTAATCACTCACATGAAAGAAAAAAAATCGGGTCATATTGTTAATCTTTCATCAGTAGCAGGAAGAATTGTCTTTCCAGCTGGTAGTGTATACTGTGCAACAAAACATGCAGTTGCAGCATTTAGTGAGGGACTAAGACAAGAATTTAGCGTTCGTTCAAACATTAGAGTAACAAGTATTGAACCTGGAGTTGTAGATACAGAACTTAACAATACAATTACTGACGAATCATTAAAAGGATTTGTTGAGAATGCAAAAAAAATGGAAGCATTACAATCTGAGGATATAGCAAATGCCATTTTATTTGCAGTAGATTCTCCCTCTTACGTTAATGTTAATGAAATTTTGATAAGACCTACAACCCAAGAACGTTAACTTGACAGATATTCCATACGTTGTTATTTTAGGAGGGGGTTTTGGTGGACTTTCTACTGCAAATGAAATTAGGAATTCATTATCTTCATCACAAGTAAAAATTACCATAATTGATAAAAAAGACTGGTTTATGGTAGGGTTTGCTAAACTATGGATAATTAATGGAACACGAACATTTGAAAATTCTATTGGACATTTGCGTGAATTAGAAAAAAAAGAAATAAACTTCATACAAGATGAAATTCTATCAATTGACATTCAAAACAAAAACATTCAGACCAAACAACAAAACATACCGTATAATTTTCTTGTAATCTCATTAGGTGCCGTTTTAGCTCCACAAAAAATTCCCGGATTAACAGAAAACGGATTCAATTTGTATGATCATAATCAACTTTCAGAAATTCATAATAGACTTCAAAATATTGATTCTGGAAAAATTGCTATTTCTATAATGGGAATGCCATATAAGTGCCCTCCAGCACCATTTGAGGCTAGTTTATTGATAGATTCTATGCTTAGAAAACGTAGAGTCCGTGATTCTGTTCAAATTGACTTTTACAGCCCAGCTCCAATTACATTGCCTGCTGCTGGTCCTGAAGTTAGTAAAGAAATTCTTAAACTAGTAAATTCTGAAAAAATTGTTTTTCATAATTCATCTAAAATAAAATCAGTTGAATCAAACAAATTGATTTTTGAAAATAGTGAAGCTGAATTTGATTTGCTTTTAGCTGTTCCACCTCATATTGCTCCAAAAGTAATTTATGATTCTGGATTGGCTAAAGAACCTGGATTTATTCCAATAGATAGGGACTGCAAAACTCCTTTTGAAAATGTATTTGCAATAGGTGATGTAACCAGTTTAGTAGTTACAGAAAACATGGCAGTACCAAAAGCCGGAATATTTGCAGAAGGTGAGGGAATAACTGTTGCCAAAAATATTGTCTCAATACTTCAGTCAAAAGAAGAATCTGAATTATTTGATGGAAAAGGAGGCTGTTTTATTGAATCGGGGAGAGATACAGCTTCGGTTATTGAAGTAGATATGTTTTCACAACCAAAGCCTTCCACCAGTATTTCTGCACAAACTTCAAAAAATCTTTCAAACAAACTAGAATTTGAAAAAGAAAGACTCTCGAGATGGTTTTAATCAATCAGGATTTTCTTTCTCTCTTGCCAGATGTTCTAAAACAGCTCTCATCTCAACACCCAAATCTTGATCATTTTTAGAAAGATTTAGTTTTTCAGCAATGCTGTTTTTAAAATCCTCAGCCTCTAACTCTATATTCCTTTTTTGAACACAATCTGTATGATCTTCACCGGTAGCAGAAATCTTGTGACAAATATTACAAATTTTCACAATTTTTATTTGTTAATACGACGATTTAATAATTTCATTTTATGCCTCTGTGACAAGGGATCGTCGTCTAGCTTGGTATGATACTAGTCTGGGGGACTAGTGGTCGCAGGTTCAAATCCTGCCGGTCCCATTACAATTTCAAAATTTTCAAGAGATTTTCAAAATTTTCAGGAGACTTTTCTTGTTTATACTGCTTTAGAGCATCAATAATCTTTTCTTTAGGTGGATTTTTGTAAATTTTCTGCACTTTTTTTGCAATTCCTGAACCAATAAAGATTGCCTGAGTAACTGATGTTACGTTTGATGGTCTTCTTTTAACACTAGAGCTCTCAAAATCAATCAGAGTAGATTTTGTTTTTCCAACAATGACATGTTTTGAGATATTACTTAATTCACCATGATCAAAACCGATTTGATCTAAATTAAAACAATCTTCAAGAATTTTTCTTATTGTTGATTTTAATTTTTTTGCACTACCTACTCCTTTTAACGAATTTATCCAATCAATAATTTTATTCCCTTCTATGTATTCCATTATCAAAAAATTCTTACTTACATCAAACATTTTTGGTCCAACATTTACAGAATTTGCAAATTTCAATAATTCTGCTTCATTTTTCATTTCTTTTCTTTGAGAATCTGTTCTTCTAATTTTTAACGCAATTTCTTTTCTTCCTTTTTTTGCAAGAACAACTACACCTGCGTATCCTTTTCCAAGAATCTCCAACTTTCCCAATGTTGTCGGACCAATTAATGAAATCGATTTAATTTTTAATTTTTCTAATTCATTAATTCGAGATTTTATCTGACGTGATGTTGCCTTTGGATACCCAAGAATTGTTGAGTATGGCTCTTTTCCAAATTTCTTAATTGAAATGAAGGAATATGCCATCTGTTGAGATCAACTCACTTGCAACCTCTTTAATTGATTTGCTTAATCCTTTTTCTCCAACACCCACTTTGAAACCACGTTTAAAGTCATTTTGAAGGCCTTTTGGTATGCCTGTTTGAAGATTATTTTTTAAAAATTTAGTCATGAATTTATCAGCATTTGTGTACTGCCTGTTTCCTAGAGAGATTATTTTTTTATTTTTACCTACCCATACTAATTCTGTATTTGAAAGATTTTTAGAAATAAAGCTCTTGGAACTACCTTCCCTGAAAAAATCAGGCCCATTTTTTACATGAATATCGGAAATTTTTGCCGATTCTAAAAAGAAAAAGAGATATGCTTCTTTTTGTTGGTCTGTGTAAGCTTTACTTCGTATAACTGTAAAACCTGCCAATTCTAACTGTGTACTCAATGATGAGGTGGCCCTTTTTATCTGCCCCCAAATTATATCTGGACTCCTGATTTTAAAACTGAATTTTATTGATAGCAAATTTTCCCAATATTTTTTTGATATTTTTAATTTTTTATTTTTAAAAAATTCTAATTTGGGATTTTCTTTAAAGGCTCTACAGACAAGAACGAATTTCCCAATATTCTCATTAGAAATTGCTGCAGCTAAGTTCCTATTGGTATCTATTGGATCAACTATTATCAAAGAGGTATCAAATTTCTTTGAAGTTTTTCCTATGATTGAATTTTCTTCAATTTTAGAAATTGATTTTATAATATTCTCAAAACTTCCAAAATGTAAAACCAACACTTCTGAAACATATCCACTAAAACCTTGCTTTGCAATTTCTGCACCATAAATTCTATTTGCTTTTAGAAATGTTTTCAAAACTCTAACCTCGTTTCTCATTTTTGGTGTTAATGATTTTAACATGAATTTTGTATGAAACGGTGATCTATCTGCAGCACTTTTCCATTCTCCAACTTTAACATCATAAAATGGTACTACATTGATCTTAGTATCCTTCATTTTAGCCTCAACATATGGATGTTCAGAATATCTTACATATGGAGAAAATTTTTTCAATGAATCAAAACCAATTTTTTTTGAAATTCTTTCAAACTTCTCTTCTGATGTAGACTTTTTGAATCTTACAAAAATATCTACATCAGCATCTTTTGATAGCCATGTGCCTTTAGCAAATGAACCACCAAACTCTAATCCAATGATTTCAGGGAACTTTTCAATTTCTTTTTTAACCAATTCTAATGCTGAGTCTGCAATTTCTTTTTTTGATTTTTCTACTGTTTTTGTAGGGATGACATTCTTCATCACATTGGAAATGATTTTCTTCATTTTACTGCAATTACCTCCTCTAAATCGGAATAGATTGGTCCACTAGATGTAAGTTCACTTTTTTTTAATTTTATACTGAAAACTTTCTGCATTCCAAAATCCATATGTTTTCTTTCATTCAATTCTTTTGTTATATCTCCGATCTTCTTTTTAATCCTAAATATTGTAATGTGTGGCTTGAATGGTTTGTCTGAAACCAATCCTAATGGTTTTAACACGTTTTCTACTTTTTTTGCCAACTCAATCAGATCTCTTCCTCCTTTTTCATCTGTTCCGATCCAAACCACTCGTGGAAATTTAGGTTTAGGAAATGCTCCTACGCCTTTCAAGTTTATAGTAAATTCAGAAAACATGATAGTTTGTAGTGCTTCAATCACTCTTTGCCCCGTTTCTTCTGAAATTTCACCCAAAAATTGTAGTGTAAAATGTAATTGTTCTGGATCTATTGGTTTTGCATTAATTTTCAAATTACTTTGAAAATTTTTTATAAAATTTTTTACATCATTATTTGAAATTTCAATTGCAACAAAAGTTCGCATTACAACTTTCTTTGACGTATCTTTATAATAATTTCCGGTAGCTTCATAGACGAGTTTAGTTTTTGATATGCAATGACAAAACTGATTGTGTGTTTAACAGGCATGCCAGGTGCTGGAAAATCTACTATTGCTGAAGGACTAAAACCTAAAGGCTATGATATTATCAATATGGGAAATGCTGTAAGAGATGAGGCCAAAAAAAGAAACTTGGAACCATCAAGATCAAATCTTGGAAAGTTAATGCTTGAACTTAGAGAAAAAAATGGACCTGGCGCAGTAGCTGAATTGATAAAACCCCAAATTGAATCATCCACTTCTAATGTAATTTTGATTGACGGTGTTCGCTCAAATGATGAAATTGAGGTTTTAAGAAAAATTGGAAATGTAAAATTATTAGCTATTCATGCATCAACTGACACTAGATTTGATTTCTTGCAAAAGAGAGGAAGATCTGATGATCCTCAAACCAAAGAACATTTTGAAGAAAGAGATAATCGTGAATTAGGTGTTGGAATTAGCAACTCAATTGCATTATCTGATTATGCAATATCTAATATCGGATTGACAAAAGACGAACTAATAGAATCAGCATATGAAATTATCCAAAGGTGGGTAGAATGAAAATTCCAAATCTAAATTGTAAAATTGAGATGTTTTGTGCAATAAATCCTTCAGAAGATCCAGAAAAAACACAAAAATCAATATCAAACATTTTTCCATACTCTGCAATCAAAATTGAAAATTTTTCAATTTCAGCAGAATCCAAAGATTTGACCTCTCTAGAAAAAATATATGAAGCAGTTCATTCAAAACAATTTCAAAAAACCTATAGGCGAAATCTACAAAAAAATCTAAAAAATGATTCAACTTGGTTTTATCTAAATAAACAAGCTGCATTTGTAGAAAAAATAGTCATTTGTGATGAATCTGAAGAATCTCCTCTTGGACCAATCAAAGTAGTACTTACTTCGTCAAAAATTGATGAAATTATTGATTGGTTTGTGTATGAGATGTAAATTAGCTAAGAAAATTCAATCATTTTTGACTATTTTTTTCAGTATGAATCTAAAATCCATTTTTTTGAATTATTAACGGATGTTCATAAAATTAGGCATAATTATAGGAATAGTTGTTCTAGGTGGGATGATATTCTCAAATGAGATTTACACTATATTTCCATCAACATCTGCAGCTGTCGTTGATTCTATAAAGAATGACGTCTCAAATTTTGGCACTCAAGCATCTGATTCTGTTGAAAAACGGATTGATCAATCTGTTGATAAAATTGTTGATTCTACAAATAATGCTGTAACAAAAGAAATTAGTGAGACTGGAGATAAAATTACTAATGAAATAATCGAAACTAAAGAATCTTCTCAAAAAATTATTAGTGAAGAAATTTTAAATCTTAATCCTATTGAATCCATAAAAAATATTTTTTCAGATAATTCTGAACCTGAAACTACACAGTCTTCTCAATCTGAAACAATCATTCCAAATAATCAGTCTCCATTAATTCATGAAACATTGTCATTATCCACTACACACAAATCAAATGATGAAATTCTTCTTCAATATTCTGACTCAAGTGAAAAAACCCAAAGCGTTGATGTCATAATTAGAACTAACGAAAAAGAGATTTTTTCTGGAACATTCTTTACTTCAAATTTTGAAACAACTGTACATGACATATCTGGTATTCCATATTACGTAGATATGGTGGTAGAGCATGAAGATTATGGTACTGTTACATCGTCTGTGTTTAATCCTGGAGATTCTTCAGATTCACAAATTAATGGAATATTCTCACTTAAATGATCTAATTTTCTTTAAACAGTGAAATAAATTCTGGTAGTATGTTTGCACTGGTGTTTCTTATGATCAGATCCATTTCTGATGACATTTCAGTATTTTCTGGATTAATTTCTATTAACAATGCATTATTTTGTTTTGCATACATTGGTAATGTATTAGCAGGGGATACTGCAAGAGATGTACCTGCAATTATCATCAAATCACATTGATTTGCATGAATTATTGCCTTTTGCCAAACATCTTGTGGTAGGGCTTCTCCAAACCAAACAACATCTGGCCTTAAAATATTTCCACATTTACATAAAGGAGGACTTTCAGAAAAATCTGTCATCATCTCATCTATAAAATCACAAACAGTGCATTTTATTTTTACAATACTTCCATGTAATTCTAGAACTTTGCTACTACCAGCTTTCTGATGTAATCCATCAATATTTTGCGTTAAAACTACAACATCTCTTAATTTTTCCAGTTCTGCAATTGCTTTATGTCCATTATTTGGATGTGCTGAAAAAATATTTTTTCTTCGTTCGTTATACCATTCCCAAACTAATCTTGGATTCTCATAAAATGCATCAATTGTAGCTAATTTCATCGCATCATAGTTTCTCCATAGACCATCTTTGCCCCTAAATGTAGGAATTCCGCTTTCTTGTGAAATGCCAGCACCTGTAACAAAAACAATTTTCTTTACATTCTTAATTTGGTCTTTTATTGACTCAAACATTTCATTTAATTTCTATTTCTAAAAGATCTCTTGCAGTAATCACTGAATCATGAATTTCTTTTGCTTCTCTCAAATGATTAGACTCATCTTTGTATCTAGCTGAAAAATGTGTCAAGATTAAATTCTTAACCTTGGCATTTTTTCCTAGTGTTGCAGCCTGTTTTGCAGTTGAATGACATGTATCTTGAGCCTTTTGTTTTTCTTCATCAAGAAATGTAGAATCAAATACAAGATAGTCACATTCCTCAAAAAATTCTTCTAATTCTTTTGTAGGCATTGTATCACCTGAAATTCCTATTTTTATACCTGGACGTTTTTCTCCTAGAACCTGTTCAGGTTTTATTATTTTTTCATTAATTGTAACCTCATTTCCATTTTGTAGTTTATTCCATAACTCCCCTTCTGGTATTCCTAATTCCTTAGCTTTCTCAACATTGAATCTTCCTGGTTTGTCTTTTTCTTCAAACAAATATGAAAATGCAACAATTGAGTGATTAGCCTTACATGTTCGTATTGTAAATTTTTCATTTTCAAAAATTTTTTCATCTTTAATTGTGTTAATTAAAATAGGAAATGATAATCCAAAATTTAAAATTTTGATATTTGCAGCAATAAATTCCTCAATTCCACTTGGTCCAAAAATCTCTAATGTTTCTGTTCTATTTTGCATAGACATTGTTTGCAGCAACCCTAAAATTCCTACACAATGATCTCCGTGAAGATGAGTAACAAAAATTTTCATTTTTTTATTCCATCCTAATTTTGATTTCATGTAGGAGATTTGGGCAGATTCTCCTGCATCAAACATAAGAATTTCTCCTTCTCTCTCAAGGCAAATGCATGATAAACCCCTGTTTTCAGTGGGCTGAGCAGCTGATGTTCCTAGAAATACAAGCTTCATTTTATCAAAATTGTCCTTGTCAAGCTTTTATGCCTATAGATTTGATATTTTTTTGATCCTTTTAGTTTTAGATTGTCTCCCAATTCTTTTTTGTACATTATGGCCATTTTCTTTCTTTTTGGCATTATGGCAACAAATTTCTTTATGATTTCTTCTGGTTTTTCTGATGTCTTTGAGGTTTTTCCATATGGGAAATCAGTAACAATTCCATCAAACTTGTCAGATAAATTCTTGATCTCTTGAAAATCTGCATGAATTATTTTTGATTTATAGCCATTTTCTTTGAGATTTTTTTTCGTAATTTCTACCATTTTTTTATCAAAATCTAATCCAATTGCATGAATTCCCATTGATTCTGCTTCTAAGAGTGTTGTACCTGTACCACAAAAAGGATCACATACTGTTTCTCCTTCTTTTAATCCAATGAGATTAATCATTGTTCTTGTTAATTTCCAATCTAACTCATGTGGTTGAGTTATTACTTTTTTTGGCCTTTTTTGATCTTCGATTTTTTTGGAGAATCCAAAAAAATTCTCTTTATCTGTAAAAATTAGGTATACTGTAATGTCTGGATTTTCAAGCTTAACTTTTGCATTAGAAAATTTTGATATCATATCACCCATAGAATTTTCTAATTCTGGTATGTTAAACTGATTTGATGATAGATTAATAATTCTACAAACAAAGGTTTTTGCATTTTTTAATATTTCAAAATGCTCTTCATCAAGAAACAATCCTGACATTTTTCGTAATATTTGTCCTGATGTTTTAACAAATGATGCTCGTTTTGAAATTTCATACCAATTAGTTTTTGATTGAATAATCACTAAATTTGAAATAACTTTAACTTTGGAAAATCTATCAAAAGATTTTGATATAGCAATAATTTCATCCACTGCAATTTTTAACTGATCTTTGGATAATACAAAAAAACTTTCTGGCATTATACTATTGCCTTTGCTATTGTATCTGATACATCAACTATTGATGTTTTACCAGGAATTGTATTTGTACTTACAATTTTTGTAACTCCTGATTTTTTAATTTTCTTTTCAGCATTATTCATCAAAAGAGCATGAGTGCATGCAACAAATATTTTGTTGCATTTTTCTTTTTTCAGAAATTTTGTTGCATTAATTATGCTACCACCAGTGCTTATCATATCGTCTACTAAAATTAGATCTCTTCCAACAACATCTACTTTTTTTGTTTTAATCTTTACTTTGCCTGTTTTCCTGTCTCTGTTTTTTTCTAGAGCGATGTATTCTATTCCCATTTTTTTTGCAAACTCTTTTGCCCTTCCTTTTCCACCTTGATCTGGTGAAACAATTAATGGATTTTTCAGGCTCAATTTCTTAAAAAACTTGACAAGATCTGGAATTGCTGAAATATTTTTTGATTTTATTGTAAAATATTTGAGTCCAATTAAACTGTGAATGTCTACTGCAATTATTTCTGATGCGCCTGCTCCTTTGAACAATTTTGCTAAAACTTTCATTGTAACAATCTCGCCTGGTAGAAATTCTCTATCTTGCCTTGCATATCCCATATACGGAATTACAGTAACTACCTCAGATGATGTTTCTTTAGCTTTTGAAATCATGGATAATATCTGTATTAGATTCGTATCAACAGGTGGGTATGTTGATTGTATTACAATTGACTTTTTTTTTGATATCTCTCCATCTAATGTGATCTTACTTTCTCCATCAGGAAAAATCCTAACATCTGCTCTTACCAGATTTGCCTTAACTTTTCTAGCTAATTTCTTACCCAAATCTTCAGAAGCTTTTCCACAAATTACTGATAGTTTTGTCAACAAGCAAATGTGAATTGATGGGATTCTTAAGTTTTGAGAAAACGAGATTAGTCTTCTCCGCCACCACGTCCAATATCGCCCGTACCATATTCATCCAGCACTCTTTTTCTATCCTGATCTCCTTTACTGATTTCTTCAAATTCTTTCTTTTCATCACCTTGATAGATGGTTCTAATTGGCCATGGAATTCTGATGTCGTATCTCTTAAACTCTTCATACATTATCATCCTCAAATCAGTTTTTGTTTTGAATTGTGCACCGTAATCTCTTACATACAGCCACATTGAAAAGTCAAGTGAGGAATCATTAAAATCATTAAATCTAATTACTGGTTGAACAACTTCTACATGAATATCTCTGTCACAACCACAACTTGGTTTATTTTCATCTAGATATGGACATCTGTTCTGTCTTACTAGATGTCTTCCTTTACCATCAACAATCTCCTTCATACCTCGTTTTCCAACTTTTACTAAAATAGATGCAACCTGACGAGGGTTGTTAAGATATGAAACACCAACTTTGACTATTGCTGGAACAAGTTTGTTTTCTTTTGTATAATTGATAATCTGTGCTGAAACAAGTTGTCTTGTTGGAATGATTGCAATTGATTCGTGTAATGCATCTCTAATGTATGTAACTCTGGGAGTTATTTTGTGTACATATCCGTTATACCCTGTCTCTAATTGTACTCTGTCTCCTTCTACTACAATCTTGTCTTTTCTAATCATGATATATGCAAAATAATTCTGCATCGTTTCTTGTAATGCTAAACCTAAACCAATTGAGAAACCACCAGTTGCTGTAGCAAGAACTATCAAATCTACTCCCCACCATGCAATAACTCCCAAAATGGTAGCAGCAAAAATCCCTATCGGTAGAACTTGTTTTGCAGACTTTGGAATTCCCTCTCTTTTCTTTTCAGCATATCCTGGAGGACGAGAACTTGGAATAATTGGTTCATAACCATGTGTGCGTTTTTCTTCTCGCCAAACATCAATGGGATAAATTTCCTCTGGTTTTGCACCTGGTGTTAATTTTCTTCCGGATTGGTTGTTTCCTGAAACACAATTTTGAAAATATTTTTCATATTTTGCCCGTTCTGATTTTTTCCAGTCTTCAAATGGATCTTCCACTAATTTTTCATATCCTCCAATGGGATTACCTTTTGTTGTTCTGAACTGTTCTAATTTTTGCATTCCTTCTTTGGATTTTAACAATTCTTTGAATTCATCTTCTTCAATATCTTCAGGTGTGATTTTTGGAGGTACCCATTTGTACAACTTGTGAAATAGATCACCATTATCATCAACAAACCCACGCATTTCAAACCAAGCATCAAAGTCTTCTCTCTCTAAAATTGATTTATCACGTTTAGTAAGAGCTATTGGAATAAGATGTGAAACAGTATATCCTATTACAAGTATGTTGAAAGTATTGAGAATTTTTGCAAATATTTTTTGAGGAGCCATTTCTCCATCTTTAACTGCATTAAAATCCTCTTCTAGTAAGATACCTGTCTGAGTATAGATGTTAATGGTTGTAATTAGAGCAATTGCAAAAAAAGGCAAAACAGCTCTTCTAAGAAATCTTGAGACATGTGGTCTCTGATAATAGAATTTTTGTGAACTTACCCAAGATGAAAATTTTCTATATCCTATGGCAATTCCAATAATTCCAACTATCATGATGATAAATGCCAACTGGAGTGATTCTGAAGATGCTAGAAGCTGTGAAACAGTCTCAAATTCTCCTACTGAAATTTGTGAAATGTCTTCTTCTGCCAAAATGATTCCCTATTCTAATCACATTCATAGTCTAGAATAAAATGTTAAGGAATATTCTCATATTTTTTAAAATTTTTGCTAATTTTTTATTAAATTTGAACAGTTTTATGCGTAAAAAATTTGTAACCTTTAACAAGGGTTAGCGTGCTAATTACTAAGTGACCTATCAAGAATCAGTTTGGGATGATTCTCCTTCACTCAAATCATACACATTATCAAATTTTCGTGATCTTCCACAAATTCAGAATCTTTCTGAAGAAAAACAGTTTGAGATGGAAGTTGTAGGAAATGTTTTGCCATTTAAGGCAAATAACTATGTGGTTGAACAATTGATCAATTGGGATAACATACCAACCGATCCGATGTATGTTTTGACATTTCCTCAAAAAGGAATGCTAAAGCCTGAACATTACTCAAAAATGGAAAATACTCTAAAAAATACTTCTGATAAAAAAGAGATAGCAAATGTTGCAAATGAAATTCGTTTACAACTTAATCCTCATCCAGCAGGACAAATGGAGCTAAATGTCCCAACTTTGAATGATGGAACAAAATTGTATGGCATGCAACACAAATACAAGGAAACTTGTCTGTTTTTTCCAAGTCAAAGTCAGACTTGTCATGCATATTGTAGTTTTTGTTTTAGATGGCCTCAATTTGTTGGTATGGATGAAATGAAATTTGCAATGCAAGAAGGAGAACAACTTGTTCAATATGTTTCAGAACATCCTGAAATTTCAGATGTTCTCTTTACCGGTGGTGATCCAATGATAATGAAAGCAAAAATGTTCTCCAAATATGTTGATGCTTTAATTGAAGCGAAACTGCCTAATCTTAAAACAATTAGAATTGGAACAAAAGCACTTTCTTATTGGCCATACAAGTTTTTGACTGATTCAGATTCACAAGAAATGTTGGATGTTTTTAGAAAGATCACTGATAATGGATTACATCTTGCATTTATGGCTCACTTTAACCATCTAAACGAGCTATCAACTGATGCCGTAAAGTCTGCAATCAAAGAAGTAAGGCAAACAGGCGCTCAAATTAGAACTCAATCGCCACTTTTAGCTCATATCAATGATGATGCAGAAATGTGGTCAAAAATGTGGACAAAACAGGTCCAACTTGGATGTATTCCATATTACATGTTTGTTGTAAGAGATACAGGCGCTCAGCATTATTTTGGAGTTCCTTTGGTTAAAGCATATCAAACCTTTGGCCAAGCATATTCTACTGTTAGTGGGTTGGCAAGAACTGTACGCGGACCTAGTATGTCAGCAACTCCTGGAAAAGTTCAGGTCGTTGGAACTACAGAATTTAACGGCCAGAAATTACTGGTTTTGAGATTTTTGCAGGGACGAAACCCAGATTGGGTCAAAAAACCATTTTTTGCAAAATATGATGAAAATGCGATTTGGTTAGATGATTTAAAGCCTGCATTTGGTGATAAATTCTTCTTTGAAGACGAATTAAATGCAATTAAGGCATCAAAAAGCAGTTAATTTTCATAATTTACCTGACCATCTTGACAAATCTATCTTACATGATAACATTAGTAAATTGATTTTCTAAAATTATCAATTGAACGCAGAACAAGTGCTCCAAACCATAAAAGCTGAAAAAATATCATTTCTCGATTTTTGGTTTGTAGATATTTTTGGTGAATTGCATAACGTTGGTATGCCAAGCTATGCAATTGATGAAAATAGTTTTGTAAATGGTCTTGAAAAATTGGATGCAAGCTCAATTGTTGGATTCAAAGCTGTAAATCATTCTGATATGATTTTAATGCCAGATCCAACTTCATTTAAAATTCTTCCACCTGATTATGATCCTGGTAATAGGAGAAATGCTCGAATTTTCTGTGATTTGTATGATGGGAGTACTGATGAAAGTTCAAGATACAACAGAGATTCAAGAGGAATTGCACATAAAGCAACAAAGAAACTCAAAGAATTCGGATTCACTCATACAAATTGGGGACCTGAAATAGAATTTTTTGTTTTTGACACTATCAATGTTTATCCATCTCCATACGCTGCAACTCAATCATATGGTGGTTCAGGTTACTCTATTGAATCTAAAGAATCACCTTGGGCTAAAGGAAATGTTAGTACTGCAATTAATCTGAAAGAAGGATATTATCCATCTCAACCTAAGGATACTCTTGAGGGGTTTAGAAAGGATGTATGTGATGACTTGTATAATTTCTTTGGAATTAGAATAGAAGCAGAACATCATGAAGTTGCAACTTCTGGTCAATGTGAAATTAATCTTGAATATGATGAAATGATCCAGATGGCTGATCATGTAATTGGAGTGAAAAATTTAGTTAAAGTCAAAGCTAAACGAAAAAACAAAGTTGCAACATTTATGCCAAAACCAATTTTTGGTGATAATGCTTCAGCAATGCATACTCACCAAAGTTTATGGAATGATAAATCAAATGTAATGTATGATAAAGATGATGAACAAGCACAAATGAGTCAGACTGGACGATATTACATTGGAGGAATTTTGAGCCATGCCTCAGCGTTATGTGCAATTTCAAATCCTACAACAAATTCTTACAAACGTTTGGTTCCTGGATTTGAGGCACCAGTCAATGTTTGCTGGGGATTGGGAAACAGATCAGCTGCAATAAGAGTTCCAATGTATAATAGAAATCAAGAAAAAAGCAAGAGGATTGAATATAGAGTCCCTGATCCTACTGCAAACATCTATCTCTTAGAAGCTGCATTATTACTTGCGGGTTTAGACGGAATTAAAAATAAAATTGATCCTGGAGATCCAATTGAAGAAAATATTTACAAACTTTCTTCAGAAAAGAAAAGGGAATATAAAATTGGTTCATTACCTGTATCGCTAAAAGGTGCCCTTGATTCCTTATCCTCTGATTCAAAATTCCTTGAAGAAGTGTTCACAAAAGACTTTCTTGATGTGTATTCTGAATTAAAATACAAAGAATATGTTGCGTTTGCTCAAACCCCAACAGCATGGGAAGTTTCAATGTATGCTGATGCATAATTGGTACAAATTCATAGTATAACTAATTTCAAACAATATAACATTTTTAAAATCAAATCTAGTTTTTTTAGCATGAAACTTGAAATTTTATTTCTTTTATTGTTGATTCCAAGCTCAATTGGAATCGTATATGGACATACTATAGATGCTGTTGGTGAATATAGAGTAGAAATTGGATGGATGAATGAACCAGTTGTTTCAGGAGAAACAAATGCGATTGAATTCTATGTTAGTCCATTAATTCCATGTCCTGAAATTTCAAAACCCATAAAATGTGCAGAATCTCAAGAATTTCAAAACGGAATTGAAGGTTTAAAAAAAACAGTAAAAATACAATTAATTTTCAAAGATGAAAACATAATGCTTCCACTTTCACCAGACCATGACATTCCTGGAAAATATTATGCATTTGTTAATCCTACTGTATCTGGATTTTATCAGGCTAATGTGTTGGGAACTATAACAGATACTCCAATTAGTTTATCAATGCATCCTCCCAAAGTTGAAGAACGAGCATACATTGAATTTCCTGAACCATCTGATATTACAATACAACAAATGATTGATGGACATACTGCATTAATTGAGGATATTGGTGAACTAAAAGAATCTGTAAATGATTTAGAAGAGACTAAACAACAAATGGATATGGGCTATGCAGGAACAGCTGTTGGACTAATAGGTATAGCAATTGCAGTTGTTGCACTTACAAAATCTAAAAAGAATTAGACTCTACAAAATAATTTCTTCTTTTTAAAACCAAATACAAAACTACTCCAATTCCCATAATGCCTAGCCCTACAAAAACAACTTGAATATCAAATTGTAATGCCATATAGATAGTTGTTCCGAATCCAAACAATGGTAAAATTGGAAATTTTCCAATATTGACTGGGACTCTAAATGGTCTTTCCAATACTGGTTCTGTATATCGCAAGACAATTACTGCCAAATTAATTGCTGCAAATGTGATAACTACTGCAAAAACTACAATATTTGCTATAATTACAATGTCTCCAACAAAGGCAAATCCAATTGATGCTATCAAAATTCCAACAACTGCAATCCATGGTGTATTTGTCTTAGGATGAACTCTGGCTAAAAATTGAGGCAATGAATTGCTTTTTGCCATTCCATACAGAATTCTTGCACCAGCAACCAATGTTATCAGAACAGTACTTGCAGTTGCAAATAGCGCAATTAATGACAAGGTAATACTGCCATTTGTACCCAAAACTGAATGTGCTACATCTGCCAATGGCGCAGAGGATAATGCCAATTCTTCCCAATTTAGAATTCTTACTGCTGATAATGAAACTAGAACGTAAATTATACCCGTGATGACTATTGATATTATTATTGCTCTTGGAATTGTTTTGTGAGGTCTTCTAACTTCTTCAGCAACATTTGCCATATCCTCAAATCCGATAAATGCAAAGAAAATCAAAACAAATGCTAGAATTATCCCAGTAATTCCATTTGGTGCTTCTAAATAGTCTATTGGTTCAACTGGTTCTGCACTAAAACCAATAACAATAATTAGAATTAAGCCTGCTGCAGTGATTAATGCGAAAATAGTATTTGCCCATGCAGATTCTTTTATCCCAATAAAATTTACAATCGATAAAACTATAATCAAAAATATTGCTCCAATCGTAATTGGTAAATCAACAAACTGAGTAAGATAACCTCCAAATCCTAATGAAACAGTTGCAGCAACTATAATCGATGTAATTGCTGTTAACCATCCTATAATAAAACCAAAGAAATTATTCTTGAATGCATTTTTTACAAATGTGTATTCTGCAGCAGCTTTTGGATATAGTGCAGATAACTCTGCATAACTTAACCCTGCAAAAATTGCAACTATTGCACCTAACAAAAAAGAAATCCACATTGAATTTCCAGCAAATCCTGCAGCTTCACCAATTAATACATAAATTCCTGCACCAAGAATTAATCCAACACCATACATGATGAGATGAAAAAGTCCCATGTGTCGCTTTAGTTCAGACATTTACGCTTTCCTAATTTACTAGAAAATTTAATCCATATCCTACAAAATATGCAACAAATGCTGCTACTCCTCCTATGATTAGTGTATTTATTCCTGAACGAATTTTTGATTTTTTTACAATTTTTCCTTTGATCATACCTACAAGAAGGAATGCTACACTTACTGCAATTATAGAATAACTAAATGCCTCCGAATTTGGTTCAACTCCAATCATTATGAAGATCATAAATGGTATTAATGGAATTAAGCCAATTAGATTAAATCCAATAAAAGTACTAAAAGAACTATCTAAAGGATTTTTTTCATCTTCAATTAATCCTAATTCTTCTTTCATCATAGTATCCACCCAAACTTTTCTTCTGGATGTAATGATCCTAACAACTTCTTCTAATAATTCATCTTTGAATCCTTTTTCCTTGTAAATATCTCTGATTTCATCTCTTTCTTGTTCTGCTAAATTGTCAATTTCCCATTCTTCTTGTTTTCGTTTCATTTGGATAAACTCATTTTTGGCTTTTGATGCCTGATAATTTGCAGCTGCCATTGAAAATCCGTCTGCAAAAAGATTTGCAAATCCTAAAATCAAAATAATTCCAGGTGATAAACCAGCTCCTACAACTCCTGCAACAATTGCAAAAGTTGTTACTGCTCCATCAATAGAGCCATAAACAAAATCATCAAAATGCCATTTCATGTTATGATGACAGTGCCTTTGCTACATCACTTTTACTAATTATCCCTGCAATACTATTATTCCCATCAAGAACAACTAGACCGCTTACATTATTCTCTAATAACACATTACATGCTTCTACTAAATCTTCATTGAATTTGATAGTGATTAGCCCCTTACTCATTACATCTCTAGCTAATGAAATATCCCCAAATCCTTCTGTAGAGAGAAATCCACGTCTAACATTGTCAAAATTTGTGCCCGAAAAATCATCTTCACTGCCAAGCTCAATTGATATCCTAAACAAATCTCTAAATGAAATAACTCCTACTGGTTCTTCTTGTTGATTTTTTACTATAATTCTTGAAATTTTCTTTTCTAACATTTTTCTTACAACTTTATACAATGGTGCAGCAGTATGTGTATATTCATAATCATGAGTCATAAAATCTACAACTTTACTTTTTTCTGATGGTTTTTCAGCAAAATATCTCACAAGATCACTTTTAGTAATTATTGCTTTAACTTCTTGCTTTTCACCTATAGCTAATGAGCTAACTTTTCTCTCAATCATTATCTTTGCAGCATCTTCTGGTGTAATATCTTGTTTAACAAATTCAATTGGATTCATAATGTCTGTAATGGGAATTTCTTCCAACCCTCTCTTTGTTGTTTCTGAAAACAAAAACAGCCCTATGTCTTTTTCAGTAATTATGCCAATATGTTTTCCACCATCATTTACAATTAATCTGCTGATCTTTGTATTTAGTAACATTTTGATTGCATCTGAAATTGTAGAATTTTTGATAATAGAGATTGGCTTGTTTGAAATTTCAGTAATTATCATTCTTAATTTACAATATTTTTTGTATAAAAACTGCAGATATAATTTTCAATTCTGATTATAATTTCCAGTTTCATCTTTGGAAATACTAATTATTCTTATATTGGTTGAATTCAGATGTCAGACATGGCAAAGTTTTCAAAAATTCTTGTCCCTCTTGATGGTTCTGCAAATGCCAATCGTGGTTTGGATAGAGCAATCGAGATTGCGAAAGGCAGTGGTGCTGAAATTACTGGATTCTATGTATTTCATTTGCCTCTGACAGCAGGAATAAAGTATACACAAAAAATGAAAGATGATGCACAAAAAAAAGCCGTAAAAGCTATTGGTCCTGCAATGAAGAAAGCACAAAATGCTGGTGCTAAATTCAAATATCAAACAGGCGGTGGTCACACTGGTTCTGAAATTGTCAAATACGCTCAAAAGGGCAAATTTGACATGATTGTAATTGGTGCAAGAGGTGTGGGTGGTGCAAAAGAAGCATTTCTTGGAAGCACATCAAATTATGTAATGCACAAAACCAAGATACCTGTATTAGTTGTCAAATAGTGCCCCTTTCTAATTTTTTATTTTCAAATCCTTGATATTTTGTAAATGTAATAACCTAAAAGTATAGGAATTATGAAAAATTATTTGGACAGTACTGGATATGGTTGAAAGTAATTATGATATTTTAGGAATTGTCGAAGGAACTAGTGATAAAGAAATTCGTGATGCATTCAGAAGACTAGCCTTACAGTATCATTCTGATCGTGGTGGAGAAAATGAACAATTCATAAAAATTAAACAAGCATATGAGGATCTAAAAATTGGCAAAAAATATCCTGAAACAGATATTGAAAAAATAAAAAACTCAAGAGTATATTCTGATGAATCTGAAGCAGATGTAAAAAGAAAAAATCAGATTCTGGGACAACAGTTGTCTAAAGAAATGAAAACAGCTGAAGAGTGGGCAGCAGCATTAAATCGAGCAAATTCAACTGCCTCAAGATTATTTGGTTCAAAAACTCTTGGTGAAATTGAATTGGAAAGAAAAGCCAATGGTGCTTTATCTATTAAAGGAAATTTTATGGCTGGAAGTTTAACTTATGATGGCCCAATTACTATGCAGGGAAGTATTACCAGTCCATCTTGGACTAAAGAATTTCAAACAAATATTCATCTAACAAAAGGAGACTTCAAATTTGTTGATCCTGTGGAAAATAAATACAAAATTGAAAATGGTGCTAAAATTATTGTAGATAATGGAAACGTTGTAGTAGGAAATATTTTTGGCAGAAAATTTAGAGTTGAAGATCCTGATGGAAAGGTTGGCGTCTATAAAATACTGGAACACAGAACTCAAGTTTCGGCTCCAAATGGTAAGATTATTGCTGAAAATGTAGTAAACACCGTGTCTTTAGACGCTGACACAGTTATTGTTCTAAATGTAGAAGATGATGTAACAATCTCTGCACGTGAGGTCTTGTTTTATGGAGGAAAATTTACGTATGATTCTGTTATCAAACTAAAAGAAGGAGGCTCAATTAGATTTTTTGAAAATTTCTCAATTCAAGGATTGAGTGGTGATGCAAAAATTGAATTAGAAAACGGTAAGAAAATTAGATTATTTGATCTCAAAACAAAGAAAATCAAAGATTTATCTGATGAATTTGTTCCTAACAAGGCAAACTATGCAAATGATGCAACCATGGTAGGACATGGATTTACAATTACATATGACATGCTCAACAATCTATCAAAAAAACCCACAAAAAAACAAAAATCAGGTTGGGCATCAAAGTTTGGTTTTTCTAGAAATTAATCAGATTTTTTATTAAAATACTCTGGCCTTTTTCTTCTGACTTCAAAAATATTGTAACCGTATTTTTGTTTTAATTCAATTATACATAATTCTGTAAATTCATATTCTGAAAAATCCCTAAAGATCTTTTCTACATTTTCACCAACAACTAAGCTGTTTTTAGGACAAAGTGAATTTATTTTAAAACATCGATTTACAGTAGGACCAAAAACATCACTAATTTTTGAAGTAGTACTTTCAGCTACTTTGACAGGACCATATGTTAAACTAATTTTATAATCTACTATGGGCATATTTTCTTTTTTAAGTTCTTCTTGTAACTTTCTATGTGATTCAACCATACACAAGCAACATTCTAGAATATTTTTCATGTTTTCATCATTGTTGGTATCTACGTTTGCAAATCTAAACATCAATGCATCCCCAATATTTTTTATGACTTCTCCTTTGTGATTGATAACAATCTTTGCCATAAAATTCAAAAATATTTCATATAGCTTAGAAATATCCTGATCAGATAATTTTGATGATATTCTAGTAGAATCTGCCATGTCAATTACTCCGACACAATCATTTTCTTCACGTTGTGAGAACTTCAACAACGTATCACCTTCAAGCTGTTTGATGACTTCGTCTTTTTGTTTAATCTCGATTAATGATTCTTGTAATTTTTGTGCCATTAAATCAAATGCATTAGATAATTCTGCAATCTCATCTCTTGTCTTGATATTGGTTCTAACATCAAAATTACCATCTGCAATTTTATTTGCAGCTTTTTTGAGTGCACGTAGTGGATGTGACAATGACTCAGCAGCAAAAAATGCAACTAATCCCATTGCCATCGTTATGAGTAAACTAGTAAGGACAATTCTGGTCTGTAGAATTTTTATTGGTTCAACTAATTCTTTCTCGTCCATTTCTGCAAGCAAGACAATACCAAATTCTGGCATGCAATAAGATGATCCATATATCGAAATTCCTCTATAATCAGGATAAACTCCAACATATTCCATGTTATTGGTAAAACATTCTTGAACACCAACTGTATCTACTCGTTGTTCAAATACTGCATTTTCAAAAAATCTAGATTCAGACAACATTACAAAGTCACTATTAACAATGTAGACTTCACCCGTTTCACCCAATCCACTTCTGTTAAGCAAAATATTGTCAATTGCAGCAGTTCTCATTCTAGAAATGATGACCCCAATAGCTTCATCTCCAATTTTACTATCTATGGCATAAACAGGAGTAACAACAATCATTTTTTTACCCGTTCCTGAAGGTTCAAAATCAACAAATGACTCCTTTAACCCTCTCTGAAAATACTCGTTTTGAGAGTAATCCTCATCAGATATTCCTACTAGTGAAAAGAACACATTTCCATTATTCCCAATTATTTTAGTATCTTCAAATCCAATTGAAAATCCGACAAGTTCTTGAAATGCTTGTACTTGAATTAGAAAATCTCTACGTTTTTCTTCTTTCATAGATTTTAATTCTAGTTCTGAAACCCCATCCATCTCTGAAACCAAAAATCGAATCATAGGATCATTTGCAAGAATCTTGTTTTGTTCTATTCTTGTCTCAAAAAGTAATCTTAGAGATTCTCCTCTGATATCTGATTCACCGTGTAGCAACTCCCCTCCCCTCTCTTTAAGAGTCTCAGTGGAATAATCTATGCTCATGTAAGATATGACTCCTAAAGCAGTCATTGTTACAAGCATGACAAGCAAAACAAGTTTTTTACCAAGATTTACTGAGATTGTCAATTTTATTCTTTGTTGTTTTTATGTAAATATCAAGGCTTCTAGTATTTCCAAGTATATTTCATCTCCAATAATTCTTTCATCTGATAATTACTTTCGATTTTGAGAATAACCTGATAGATTTATTATAAAATTTAACGTTCTTAATTTATGCATTATTTCTTCATACTTTCAATAATCCTATTCTCAGGCTCGATTCCTTTTGCTTTTGCAGATGAATACATAGTTGATATCCCGTTTGGTGCGTACAATCCCGAACTAAATACTCCTGCAGAAGTTTGGTATGACCCTCCTTTGATTAACGTCATTGTTGGAGATACAATAACTTGGTATAATGATGACAGAGAGACTCATACAGTTACTAGTGGTGATGGACCAGGGCGATTTGGTTGGATGGACAATAAAAATTTTGGAAAACCTGATGGGATATTTGATAGTGGAGAGTTTTCACCAGGAGACTCTTGGTCATACAAATTTGAAGAATCAGGAACTTTTTCTTATTTCTGCACAATTCATCCTTGGATGGAAGGAATTGTAGTTGTTGAAAAGGAGATTCCTGATTATCCACATGATGCAACAGGCCAAAAAGTTGAATTTCCTTTATTACAATATACTCCAGATTTAGATCTTGAAGTGAATCTGTCGTGGGATCCTCCGGTAATTAAAACACATGAAAAAATTCAATTTGTATATCAATTCTATGATCCACAAACAAATTCCAATCTTGCAGAAATGAAATATGATTTTGTTATTTTTCAAAATGGTCAAGAAATTTTCCGTGATGAAGGATTAAGTCAGATTGGTGGTGATTACAGAAATTTTGTTTTTACTGATTCTGGTTCAATCATAGTTAGAATAGAAGGAATTCACTCTCCATCGCTTTTAGCTGAGGAAAGTGTTACTGTGTTTGGTGGTGTAGAATCTAAAGAACAAAGATCAGTGGATTTCACTGCAGCAGTTTATGATAATCCAGAAAAGACTACTCATGAAACTTTTCATATTAAACCTGCACAAAGATTGACAACATATTACGAGTTGATGATTGTCATTATTCTTATTCCAGCTGTAATGTTTATTGCGGTATTATTTTGGTTGAAGAAGAAACCTGATGTATCAAAAACCAAACCTGGGGCTGTTAAAGTCTAAAATAAGAAAAAGAAATTAAAAGTTGAACTAATCTAATCGATTAATTCGGTCCAACCTTTTACGAAGACTGAATCTTTGTGGAGTGGAACTGGTTGTCCAACAGTAAAGTCCATTGGTCTCATCCAAAAGATTGCTTTTGTTGGGCATACACCGATGCATGCACCATCAGAAATACATCTTTCTGGGTAAAAGACAAATGCTTTACCTCTCTTCCAGCCTTCAACTGGTTTTACTCTAAGGACATCTGGACCAAGTGTTGTACAGATTTCTACACATAGTGCGCATCCGATACACATTTGTTCGCTTATGTCTGGAATAATTCCTACTGGCATAACAAAATAAAATCTTGATTTGTCATTAATATAATTTGCCTAAAAATATCACGTTATAACGGCGTTTGAAATTTTATAACGGCGTTTGATTTTTGATCGCCTTTCAAACAAAAACCAGTTTTTTCCACTTCTATGTCTTGAAATTTTTTGAATCTTCATCTATGGAACGCATACTCAAGTTATTTTCAATCTTCTTTAGAAAGTAAACCCCTGTTTTAGCAGATTTTATGATCTGCTTTCCCCCTGGAGTAAGAATCCAACCCTCCTTTTCTTTTTTCCTAGCCATTGCAGTAATGACAATAGACGAACTCGTATCTTTTCCTAATGATGAAAGTAACATGATACACGAATTAATGAATATGGCTGATTCTAAATCATCAAACATGTTGTAGATGCCATTAAACGAATCAATAATTACAAGAAACTCTTCTTTTGAGATCTTAGAAATTATTCCTGCAAATTCTTTTTTCCAATTCTCTTTTGTTATGTGAAGAATTGTTACATTGTCTCTTTTCTGAATTATTCCTGATTCAACATATCCTGTATAAAGTAAATCTATATCTACAAAAATCACTGGTTTCTCAAAACAGTTGATTAATTTATTTAGGAATTCTGCTTTGTGAAATGGCTCTGAACAAAGTACTATGTTGGGTATCTTCTCTCTAAATTCATTTTGAATATTAACTAGTTTGCTATCTAAAATTTGGTCAGGACTTTTATCCAACACCCATCTAGCATTTTACAGATATAATAATGAATTTAGCATCAAAAGATATCTCAGATGACTTTCCTAATTCTAATAAAATCTATCTAAATAATGCATCAGTTTCTCTAATGCCAACCCAAAGCATTGAAGCAATGAAAGATTTTCTAATATCATACAACTCTATTGGCCCTGATTCAAAGGAATCAGAACCGTTTGTAACTGAAAAACTAAGATCTGTAAGAAAAACAATAGCAAAAATTATCTCTTGTCAACCTGATGAAGTGGTTTTAACTCAAAGTACTACTGATGGGATCAATATTGTTGCAAACGGTCTTGCATTTAATGAAAATTCAAACATGATTATACGTGGAATGACTCATGAACACCATTCAAATTTTTTTCCATGGCTAAAACTAAAAGAAAAGATTTCCATAAAAAATCTTACAATTGACAAAGATGGGTTTTTCAAACTTGAAGATCTAGAATCACTAATAGACAGTAATACAAAATTAGTTGCTCTGAGCCACGCTTTGTATAACACTGGTTCAATTTTACCAATATCTAAAATCGCAAAAATTCTTGATGATGAGGTGCCTCTTTTTGTTGATAGCGCACAAACTGTAGGTTGTATTGATGTTAATGTTTCTAAAATGAATTGTAATTTTATGTCCTTTAATGGTTCAAAGTGGCTTTGTGGTCCTATGGGCACTGGTTTGTTTTATTGCAATAGAAAATCAAGCGAACTGTTAGAACCAAAAACTATTGGTGGAGAATCTGCCATTATGTATGATGATACAAATCTAGCATTCAAAGAACTTCCTGATAAATTCCAAACTGGATTTAGAAATTATGTTGGAATTGTTGGATTAGAATCTTCTGCAAATTACTTGCTTGATTTTGGAATTGAAAACATTCGTAAAAAAAATCAACATTTGTCAAAT
This sequence comes from Candidatus Nitrosopumilus koreensis AR1, assembly GCF_000299365.1. Lineage (NCBI taxonomy): Archaea > Thermoproteati > Nitrososphaerota > Nitrososphaeria > Nitrosopumilales > Nitrosopumilaceae > Nitrosopumilus > Candidatus Nitrosopumilus koreensis. The sequence continues at coordinate 1,558,769 of NC_018655.1, read as the reverse complement.
CTTCTCAGAGAAGAATTATCTAAAATTCCAAAAATTATTTTGTTTGGTCCTGAAGATCCTAATACTAGAACTAGTATTGTATCTTTTAATATTGATGGAATGGATTCTCAAGAACTTGTTGACAGACTTGAAAAACAAAACATAATCTTAGCTGTAAGAGAAATTATGGAAAAAAAGATTGTACGAGCATCACCTCATTTCTTTAACACTGAATCAGAAATACTATCAGTAATTGATGCAATAAAGAAACTATAGATTCTCTTGTTCTTCTATGACCATCATGGTTAAAGTAGATTGAACTTTGGTAATCTTCCTGATTTTATTGGTGATAATTGAACGTAGTTTTTCAGCATCATCTGAAGACAATTTTAAGACGATATCGTATACTCCGTATACACCTTGAACTTCATAGGTGACATCCTCATCTGTAAGGATTTGCTTTACTTCATTGATGATTGATTCATCTGATCCTAAATCAGAATTTAGTAGAACATATGCAGTAGGCACACGCAATTTTTACTCAAAGAGTATTTAACTTTTCATAATTCAAAAATTGATTAATTAGCATTTTGTCTTACTGGTGTGAAACCGATAGATCTAACACTTACAATATCCAAATCTATTCCAAGTTTTCCCGGTTCTCCAAAACCACAGTTCATTTTTTGGTCAAATATCAAAGAAGATGGATATAATCTTGAGTTATTGTTTCTAAGCTCACATACTGGAACTCATCTTGACGCACCTTTTCATTTTGTTAAAAATGGTATCAAAATTGATCAGATTCCACTTGATAGACTAATGCGCCAAGCCATATTGGTCAAATTAAAAAAATCAAAAAATTCGCCCATCACAAAATCAGAAATTCTCCAATTCGAGAAAAAAAATGGAAATATTCCCAACAATTCATCTGTTTTCTTTTTTACCGGGTGGCAAAAAAATCTTAAAAATAATAATTATTTTACAGAGAATCCTGGACTAGCATTATCTGCTGCCAAATATCTTGTACAAAAAAAGATAAACCTTGTAGGCATTGATTCACCTAGCATTGATCTTGGACAAGATGAATCATTTACTGTTCATCATGTCTTATCAAAAAATAATATCTTGATAGTAGAAAACCTCGCAAATTTGGATAAAATTTCATCAAAGGAATTTAATTTTACAATTCTTCCGCTAAAACTAAAAGATGCAACAGGTTCTCCTGTAAGAGCCGTGGCATTCTAACTATGTTCTTTCGTAATGCTAAAAATATAGTAAATGCTGATATCTATCATGAGCAAACCTGGTAATCTTTGGAGAAAAGTTCATGGAAAAATTACAAAAAAACCTACTAACTTTTCTTGGCTGATTGAAGAAAAATTAGCAGGATCAGGTATGCCAACAAGTTTTGATGAATTTGGTTGGATTGTAAATCAGGGTGTAAAATCAATTGTAACTATGACTGAAAACGCTTTACCTGATAATTGGGTACAAAATATTGATTATCTTCATGTACCTACACCTGATTTTACAGCTCCGGATATGGAAAAAATTGATTCTGCAGTAGATTTTATCCATGAACAAATTACAAATGATCAAGCAGTGATGGTTCATTGTGCAGCAGGAATGGGAAGAGCTGGAACAATACTTGCATGTTATTTTGTAAAATACAAAAATTTTTCCGCAGAGAAAGCTATTCAAAAAATTCGTGAAGAAAGACCAGGTTCCATTCAATCTGAAGTACAAGAACTAGCTATTGGTTTTTATGAAAAACATGTAAAAAATTAGTTTAAACAAATTCTGAAACTAATTTTCCATCGACAATTTTGATTTTCAAAGTTTTATTTTCTTGAAAAATCATAGTGAGACCGCCATCTGAATCTGGATCTTCTACCTTGACAAGTTCTAACATTTTGATTGCATCATATTTTTCCATTCATATTCACCTATTCTGGGATTGATACCGTTTCAATTTTTCCATCATTTGCCTTGATGAATAAAAATCTGTTATCTTTAAAGATAAAGGTAATTCCACCTTCCTTGTCAGGATCTTCAACTTCAAGAATTGGCTGACCTAATAGACCATCATATTTTGCCATATTGATTTCATCAAAAAGTTCCTTATATCCCTAATTGATTTTGATTTCAATCTCTTTTGAATTGTTCTTGACGCTTCCTGGTTCTGTAAAATCGTGTTTTTGCCATGATGCAAATGCTTCTGCACCAATTTTGTGTGTACCTTTTCCCAAATCTTCTGCCTTGAAAACAAATTTTTCATTAAAATCAAACAATTCTTGCCTTACCTCTTCTTCTGATAGTCTGATAAATGGCTCAAAATTTTTAGCCACTTGAACCCAAATCCTTCTGTCTTTCATAGGGTTAACAAGTTTAGGATTACGTGTCCAAAATATTGATGCCTTTCTGTAGGTATCAATTGTTCTGCCTAACTCTTTTTTCCTAAATCCGCCTGTAGTCAATTTTACACCACATTTCATTTTGAATGAAACATCATTGTTGTTGTACGCTTTAGTCCAATTTGCCTCATTAAATGAGTCTCTTAGGTCACCTTCGACTGAAAATCTAACGTTTATCTCAATATTTTCGTCTGAAGAGTATTCATCCTTGGATTTTACCAATTCTATGTCTGAAATCCTGCTTTCGCCCATTTCTACTGCTCATAATGATTTATATCCGCAATAAGTGCTTTTTCTGAATACATGAACGCACAAGTGATCAGTTCAGAAGCCAAAGAAATCAACCTTTCAATCACTGAAACCGACATTGGAATTTTGTACCTAATTCAACATGAGCTTCTAAAAGAATCAAATATTGATTTTGCAGGTGTTATTGTAAAACATCCACTTACAAATGAATGTTGGATGAGAATTAATTCTAGTTCAAAACCACTAGGTGAAATAAAGAAAGCAACAGATTCAGCAATAAAAATGGCAGATGAGTTCAAACAATTGTTTAATTCAAAACTTAAGGTAAATTAGAATTGAAATTTTGCCCCAAATGTGAGGTTAAATTAAAAAAAGGTACCTCTGGCCTTCAATGCTCAAAATGTGGTTATACAGAAGGACAAGAAGAAAAGCAGGCCAAAAAAATTATTGAAAACGAACAAGAAGAATCCATTTTGGCTTTTGAAGGAAATGAGGGAGAAGAATCTCATCCAACCATCAAAATTGAATGTGAAAAATGTGGACATGATGAAGCAGTTTGGTGGATGCTTCAAACAAGAAGTGCAGATGAACCAACAACACAATTTTATCGCTGTACAAAATGTAAGAATACTTGGCGTAATTACGCATAACGTTTAACTGGAACGTAAAGTCAACAAAATTGATTTGACTTTTGGAGCAAAAACAAGTGGTTCTGATGATCTAAAAGCAATTATCTCCGCAATTTCGACACTTGTTGAAGAAGCAACTTTTGTTGCAACAGCTGAAGGAATTTCTTTTAGAGGAATGGATCCATCTCATGTTGCTCTAATAGATATCTCATGGCCTAATTCTGCATTTGAAAAATATGAGTGTGACAGTGACATAAAATTTGGAGTAAGAATAGATGAATTTTCAAAACTTATCAAAAGAGCAGACAAAAAAGATAGTATAGAAATCAGCATTTCTGAACAAAATCTGTTACTTGTTACTGTAGGTAAAAATAAAAAATACAAAATGCGTTTAATTGAAAGCTCTGCAACAGATACACCATTGCCAAAAATTCCTTATGATTCTAAAATTATATTGTCCTCATCAAAGTTTGACAAGATTCTAGGTGATGTTCAGGTTGTGTCAGATTATCTGACAATACATACATCCGATTCTAAAGGAGATTTTTCAGGAAAAGGAGACTCTGGAGAAGTTACCATTGATTTAGATAAAGACGATGAAGATATTGAAGAGATCTCTTCAAAAGAAGATAGTGTTGGAACCTATAGTTTGGAGTATCTAAATCCTGTAGTAAAAGCAGTAGGAACCACTGCTGGCTTTATTACATGTGAATTTTCAAGCGCAAAACCACTCAGAATTGAATTCAAAGTAGCTAATATTGGTAGAATTCACTTTTACTTAGCTCCACGCGTGGAAAGTTAAAGCATTTAAAGATTAACTAATTCAAGTATTTTGAATTGAGACTAGTAATAAAATATGGTGGAACATCAATCTCGTCTGCCAAAGACATTAGAGCAGTAGCTAATCATCTAAACACACTATCTAAGAAAAATGAAATTGTAGTTGTGTGTTCTGCAACAAGTGGAACAACAGATGATCTAATAGAGATATCTGAATCAATAAAAAAAGAAAACAAATCAAAAGCTGAACAACTAGCATCAAAAATAACTAACCGTCATAAACAACTAGCAAAACAAACAATCAAAAAATTAGATCTACGAAAAAAATTGCTAAAAAACTTTGATGAAGACTTTACAGAACTTATTGCATTAATTGATGGGATGGTATTACTAGGAGAAGTTACTCCTAGAACGATGGATTATCTCTTCTCATTTGGAGAAAGATTGTCCATAAAGCTAGTTTCAATGGCGATCAACGATTCAGGTAAGAAATCAATACCTCTGACTGGAAAAGAAGTAGGAATTGTCACTGACTCTAACTTTGGTGAATCTAAACCTCTAATTGATACAACTAGATTAAGAGTCTCAAAAACTGTGGATAACATCTTCTTAAAGAAAACAATACCTGTTGTTGGAGGTTTTGTTGGTGCAGATCAACATGGACATGTAACTACTTTTGGAAGAGGAGGTTCCGATTATTCTGCAACCATAATTGGTACTTGCATAAAAGCAGATGAAATTTGGCTGATGAGTGATGTAGACGGACTAATGACTGCAGATCCAAAAATAGTTAAAAATGCAAAATTACTCAAAGAAGTTTCCTACATTGAGGCAATTGAGATGGCATTATTCGGTGCAAAACAGATACATCCGCGCACATTTGAGCCCCTATTGTCAAAGAAAATTCCAATGAAGATTAGAAGTTCCTTTAGTGTAAAAAATGAAGGAACTCTAGTAACAGCTTCTCCTTCATCAGCAGTAAAAAATACCGTAAAATGTGTTAGCAATGTTCAAAATAATGGGCTAATCGACATTAGAGGCGGAAGTATGGTTGGAACTCCCGGAACTGCTGCAAAAATTTTTGCAACATTAGCAAAAGCAGGAATCAATGTTATGATGATATCTCAAAATCCTTCTGAATCTAGTATAACAATAGTTGTAAAGAATACTGATCTTGACAAAGCTGTAAGCTCACTTGAGATGGAACTTTTAGGAAAAATCATCAAAAAACTTGAAGTGACGACAAATGTAGCAATTATTGCATTAATTGGTTCAGGAATGCGTGGAACTGTAGGAGTTGCCTCTAAAGTTTTTGGTGCAATTGAGAAAAATAAAGTCAACGTATCAATGATTACTCAGGGCTCATCTGAACTAAATCTTGCATTTGTAGTTAAAAATTCTGATACCAATGCAGCTGTTCGTGCATTACACAATGCATTTGAATTAGATAAAATCAATTAGGACAAAATCATTTAAGGGAATAATCTCAATGAAACTTGTTGAGTAAACTAGTTGCGATATTAATTATTGGTATTTTTGCAACAAGTATTATTACAATTTCTTCAATATCTGATCAGTTTGTTGATGCAGGTTCTAGAAAAAAAATTCATTTCACGCAAACTTTTTCATCATCTCAAGATCCAGGGCAAGGACATGAAAACCACCAATTGTCTCTGATTCTGTCACCTAATGAAGGGACAATCTATGACGGTTCTATGACATTTACCTCTAGTGAGCCTGTTCAGATTGTTGTTTTACATGAAATTAACTCAAATGATGCAAAAGGCCAACCTACCTGGAGTATTGATGGTGATACTGTATATGGATTATCTTTAATTGACTTACAAGAAAAATCGGGATCTTTTGAATTTACAGGAGCAGCACTTGGATTGCACTCTCCAAATTCTAAACCATTCACATCAACAGTTAGTGTTGATGGCTGGATTAGGGGACAACCAACTGAAATTATTATGCAAAAAATTGAATTAGAAAAAGAAGAACCATCATCATTACTTTCTAGAACAAATGTCCCAGCTACCATCCCAATGCATAAAGGAATCTATGGAGGAGAAAAAGTTCTGTACATTATTACTGATGGAAGCGATGAAGAGTATGCAAAAAATCTATCAGAAAAACAAGAATGGAATGTAGAACTTGCACCTGTTCTAGCTGATGTTTCAGAAGATGTTCTTCAAAAAATATTCATTTTTAAAAATGGGATTAAAGGAGATGGGATTTATGGATTCCAAGATGAAGTATTCTCTAGCACTCCACAGCAAGAATCAGAATATAGTGCATTATCTTCTGTAATTGAGGTAACCTGGAAAACAGGTCAAAAAGCAACTGTCTTTGAATCTGCTAGTGATGTAATAGCAGCTGAAGAAGGTGGACGAATTGAATTTAATGAAACAGGTATTGTTCTAAACACTCCACAGATACTTTGGCCTGATGGACAGATGCAAGTACGTTCTGAGAAAGAAATTACTGATGATATGCCATATGGGGGAGGTCAAATCACTGAAATTAATGAAGAAGAAATGACTGTAACATTTGTTGCTCATAGAGGATGGGGTCCTGATGGAAGAACAATCTACTATATTGTTACTGATGCTACTCCGCTTGGTCCTGCTCAAATGATGGGAGTGACATCATCTCCAACATCTGCAAATCTAATTAAACACTCTGCAGCAGTTGATCTTTTCCAGTTCAAAAATGGGATTAAAGGTTCAGGTCCACTAGGATTTCAAGCTGGAATTGCTACTGCTGGATTAGGCGATGAAAATTATAGCCCAATGTGGAGAATCTATCTAATTGAATGGAATGATTCAGAAAATGCAAAAATTCTTGAAACAAAATCTGATATAGATTCATTCAAAACTGATGATCTAATCACTGTAAGTATAGCACGACCAACTAATAGTGATCATATAGTAAATTGTCCATTTGTTGATCCCTTTCAATAATTCACTAAAGGGATAAATTACTTGAAAAGATGATTTGTTTTAAAATTGACTGGAAAATTGTACATTGTTGGTGTAGGTCCTGGACACCATGATCATATGACTTTTCGAGCAAAAGAAGTAATTAGTGAAAGTGATACTATTGTAGGTTATGAAACATACGTAAATTTAGTTTCAGATCTTATCGGAGGAAAAACAGTTCATCGTTATGCAATGACACAAGAAGTTGAAAGAGCCCATCAATGCATTGATCTTGCAAAATCAGGGAAAATTGTATCACTTGTATCAAGCGGAGATCCAGGAATTTATGGAATGGCCGGATTAATCTATGAAACTCTAGCTGAAGGTGGCTGGAATCCTAAAGATGGACTTGAAGTAGAAGTAATTCCAGGAGTGTCTGCACTTAATTCCTGTGCTTCTATTGTAGGTTCACCACTTATGACAGATTTTGCAGTTGTAAGTATGAGTGATTTATTGGTTCCATGGGAAGTTATTGAAAATAGAGTTGAATCTGCAGCTCAAGGTGATTTTGTTCTTGTAATTTATAATCCTGCAAGTAAAAAAAGAATTCATCAGTTACAAGACACTAGAAAAATCCTCTTAAAATACAGAAAGCCAACAACTCCTGTTGCAATTATTATGAGTGCATATAGAGAATCTCAAACAATAGTTATGACTGACTTAGAAAATCTACCAAACCATTCAGACAAATTAGGAATGACTAGTACTGTAATAGTGGGAAATTCATCTACATACTCTTACAAAGATTTGATGATAAATCCAAGAGGATACAAATCAAAATACAATCTAGAAGAACAAACTAATCCAGATCTCAAAGTTCAGTAACTTTTCTTAATAGCATTATGTAATTCTTCAGTTAGATTCAACTTGTCTCTAATTGGAGATATTATTCTAACCAAATAATTTCCAACTGTTTGCTTCAAATCCCCTGGATGTAACTTCTTTTCTGCAAAATCTGTTTCAAGCTGATTATAATTTTGATATGATACATTTCCTCCAAATTTTTCAGGTCTTTCTACACTCATTTCATCAAATTCGTGAAAAATCACAGTCTTTGCAATTTCTAATAACGGGTTGTTCTGTATGTTTGCTTCTTCACACCAAGCTTTGTTCATTTTTTTCTTAATTTCTTCATCTGTGTTATGAATAAAGACTCCTGAATTTGGATCAGATTTACTCATCTTTCCTAGAATCTGTGTATCACTAGTATCTGCAGGCTTTGACAGTCCTGGTAATAGTTTGTGATGAACTGCTACTGGCACCTTCCATTTCATCTTAGGAAATATCTCTCTGACCAGCATGTGGATTTTTCTTTGATCCATTCCAGCATGTGCTATATCTACATCCAAAGAATGAATATCAACTGCTTGCATTGCTGGATAAAGTAATTTTGCAACATCTATCTTCTCTTCATTTTCAGAACGTCCCATAATTGTTAGAGTTCTCATTGTTCTAGCTAATGACATGTGTTTTGTAAATTTCACAAGCTCTGACCAATACTCTGTCTTTTCTTCATAAAGTTTTGAACCTAAAATAATTTCAGCATCAGGACAAACTAATTTGAAAGCATCTTGATAATATTTTGAAACTTTAGAAATTGTTTCCCAGTCTCCTCCTAATTTGTCATTGATTAATGTATGCCAATCTGCAAGAAATATTGTACATTTTACACCAGCTTTTACAAAATCATTAATTTTGAATCCTGTACTAATTAAGCTTCCAAGATGTAAAAAACCAGAAATTTCTAAACCAATGTAGTGTTTTGGAGATGAATTTGTTTTGAATAACTCAATTAGTTCATCACGTGTTACAACTTCTTCAGTTGGTGATCTCTCAATCAAATCAACTTTTTCAGTTATATCCAAATCAAATCAACTCTTGAGTAGTAAACGTATAAAGTTATTCAAAAAATTCTTAAAATTTGGAAACTTTGAATACAAGACCATTCAATCATTAATTATGACTCTTGAAGAAGGATTGGAATTAATTGAAAATTACAAAAAAGGTCTTGAAAAATTCTTAGAGACATTACCTGAACAATCTGTACAATTAGGCACAGAAATGGTCAAAACTTTGACTATGAATTCAAAAAATGAAATAAAAAATTTGGAATCTATAGAAAAAGCACTTAAACGACCTCCAAAATATGAATCCGGCCTTTCTGAATAATCAAAAATTCACTTGCAATTTTTTTTATGTTTTCTTAGATCTTCTTGAGTATTGAATTCTGTTCCGCAAACTCTGCATTTTTCTTTTTTCTTATTATGGGCTATTTCTTGATGTTTCTTTAGTCTCTCTGAATCTGAAAGTACTGTTCCGCATTTTTTACATTTTAATTTATTTTCATTTCCACCAAACAATCCCATGATACTTTTTGATCATACTAGAAAAAATAGTTTTTACAAAAATTTGCTTTGGGATTTAAACATCTGGCTCATTTAATGGCTTTCTAGGTTTTGTACTTAGATAGAATGCATGAGTACTGATGATAAATGCTGCAAAAAACATCTTGATTGCAAAGATTGTATTCCAAGGCCGATCCGGATCCGGATATCCGATTGATAATTTATCAATATCTGGAAGTACTCCATCAACAATTCCCGCAGAAATCTGAGCCGTTAATATTGAAAAGTTATACAACACTTCAAACAAAGTAATAATTGAAAATCCTAATAGCATTAACTGAAGTAGTGCCATTCTTGTTCCAACAATTTTATTTCCTGCCGTTCTTCTCCAACCTATTCTAGATACACAATACCATCCAATGATTGTAGAAAAAAATATCCAGGTTGACACTCTTGCAAAATTCTCAAATGGAATAGTTGTATTGTGTATGGCTTCTCCCATTACATATGTGCCATTCTCCATCCACTCAATCATTGTAACGTATACTCCAAAGATTAGTGATGATGCCATAATGAATCCACAAACATAGAAAATATACAGAAAAACTTTGTACCCTTTATCTGTTCTTTCTAGATGACGTGATTTCATTATGCCGATTGCCAAATTTTGAAATATAAAAATTCATGCGTAGTGATTGTCTTTATACAGTAGTAATTAGGACCAAATTTGTGAAAATTCCAATCAACACGCCTATTTTAGACAAGGAAGAACTTTCAGCAGTTGTATCTGTAGTAAAGTCGGGAGGATTAACTTCTGCCTCTAAGGATGGTGGAAAGAATGTACAGGAATTTGAAAAACTTGTCAGAACCTTTGTGAAAACCAAATATGCTGTTTCAGTAAATTCTGGTACTGCTGCACTACAAGCTGCACTCTATGCACTTGATATAAAAAAAGGAGATGAAGTTATTGTTCCATCTTTTACATTTGTAGCTAGTGCAAATGCAATTGCATCTACTGGAGCAAAACCTGTTTTTGTAGATATTTTAAAAGAAAATTTTACAATTGATCCTGAATCCATTATAAAAAAAATTACTAGAAAAACTAAAGCAATAATGCCTGTACATCTGTATGGGCATATATCATCACTTGATAGAATTAGAGAAATTACAAAAAAACATAATATCTCCGTAGTTGAGGATGCTGCACAATCTCTTGGTTCGACTTTTAAAGGCAAACAAACTGGAACATTTTTTGAACTTGGATGCTATAGCCTCTATCCAGGAAAAGTAATGACTTCTGGTGAAGGTGGTGTAATAGTTACTAACAATAAAAAACTTTATGAAAAATTACAGATGATTAGAAATCATGGAATGGTTAAAGGATATGATTCTAAAATATTTGGATTAAATCTAAGACTTCCTGAAATTAGTGCTGCAATAGCTAAGATTCAAATTAAAAAATTGCCAAAATTCATTCAACTAAGAAGACGTAACGCAAAACTGTTATCAGAATTATTGTCTGATACAAAAATTAAACTCCCTACAGAAAGAAAAAATGAAAAATTTAATTGGTCATTGTACACAATTGCAACAAAAAATAGAAATTCAATTTTAAAGAAACTAAATTCCAAAGGAATTGGTGCTGCAGTTTATTATCCAATACCTGTTCATAAAATTCCTATTTATAAAATAAAATCAAAATTAAAAAATACTGATTGGGCATCAAACCATGTAATTTCTTTACCTGTTCATCCAAATGTATCTGCCAAAAATATTGAATATATTGCAAAAACCGTGCGTGATTTAGTAGATGAATAGCCTTGGAAACATAATTGGAGAAATATGCAAAGTTGTTCTGCCTATAAAGCAGGAATTTTACATTGGTAATACCAATTCACAAATTGCAATATGTACACTTGCTAGCATATCATTACTTGATGATTTGAAAGATTCTGAAATATTATCTAAAGTAGCAATTATTGGCAGATTATTTTCAGAAAATAAAGGAATCGACAATATGATACAATATGTTTACCAAAACAAAAATATCAAAAAAATAATTCTTTGTGGTAAAGAAGTTTGGGGTCACAAATCAGGCCATTCATTACTGCAATTGCATAAAAATGGAATTGATGAAAATTCCAGAATCATTAATTCCACCAGTCCAGATCCTTATCTAACAATTTCTAAAAATGCAATAGAACACTTTCAAAAAAATATTAGAATCATTAATTTGATTAATGAAACTAACTTTGGAGTAATTTCTGAAAAAATTAAAATTTCTTAATAACCGCTTCTCTGTCTTTCTCTGTTGATCTCATTTTTCTTTTTGTATTCTGCTACAATATCATCTGGTGTGAGATCTAACTCAAGGGATGCCTGAACCACAAAATGCCAAATATCAATTAATTCCTCCCTTGCTTCTGCTTCATTAAATTTAGTTGGCGTTTTCCACCATTTCCAATTGGTTGTTCTTTGTAATTCAACTGCTTCATGCATTATTGCAGTACATAATGCAGATACTCTTCCTTCTGAATCTTTTGGATATCTATCAAGATTCATCATTTCTGATAATCCTTTTTGAAGTTGGAAAATAGTATCTAATCTGTCTTCAGTTACTTCTTGTGACAATGATAAATTAATTTGAGAAATTATTGAACTTAAGTCTTTTTAGAATCTGATCATTTTTTCATACATCTTGACTCTTTTTGTAATATCTCCATTTTTAATATTCAACAAACCATCTAATCCATATCTTTCAACTGCAAATGAACCTAAAACATTCCCATAAACAACTGCTTTTTTGATCTCAGAAAGACTAGTTGATTTTTTACTTGCTAGATAACCGATCATGGCACCTGCAAAAGAATCGCCTGCACCTGTAGGATCCACCACGTCTTCTAACGAAAAACCTGCTGTTGGAAAAATTACATCATCATAAAACATTAGTGAACCATGCTCACCTTTTTTAATAATTACATATTTTGCTCCCCACTGCATCATTTTTTTTGCACATTTTATCAGATTGAATTCTTTTGTGAGAAGTTTTGCTTCTTCATCATTGATAACAACTGCATCTACAGATTTTATCATCTTTATCACAGCATCTCTCTTGGTTGAAATCCAAAAATCAATTGTGTCACACATAGAAAATTTTACTTTATCAAATTCTTTGATTAGTGCAGTATTTTGTTCAGGATCATTATTTGCAAGATATACAAATTGAGATTTTCTATACTCCTCAGGAACTGTAGGTTTGAAATCTGCAAGAACATTTAGTTCTGTTTTTAATGTTGATCTAGTGCTTAGTGTATCATCATATTTCCCATCATAACGAAATGTTTTTCCATTTTTAATAGACAACCCTTCCAAATTAAGATATTTTGATAGGGTTTTGTGATGCTGTTTTGGAAAATCTTTTCCAACAACTGCAATTAATCCAGTATCTACAAAATTACTTGCAGAAATTGCAGCAAAAGTAGCTGCACCACCTAAAACATTCTTTAGTGTTTTTTTTGGTGTTCTAATTGTATCTAGTGCGGTTGAACCAAAAACAGTAAGCATTTGTGAAGAAATTATTTTTGATGTATAAATTCTCTTGCTTGTTCTTCTGTTGGATAATAAACAAAAGGAATTTCAACAGATGTAATTATGGCATCATATTTTGTCACTCCTGTAATTTTTACTGATTTAGATTCATTATCATTTGAATCTGTGTGATAAGTCCCCTTTACATAACTACTATCTAGAGGTTGTAGTATGAATGGTTCTAACTGACCTTTTCCTACCATCTGATCATCTGTAATAACAAAGAATTCAGTTGCACCTGAAGTCAATATCAACAAAGATGGATTTTCAAATTGTAATTCTATGTTATAGTTTGCTCCTTTTTCATTCTCATTCAATAATTCACTTTGAGTAATACTTACTCCTATTTGAGATGCTGAAGCATATTGTGAATATCCAAAAATACTCATTCCTAGAATAAAAAGAACGATTAATCCGCCCCTTTTTGATGAATTCATGACTAATTTTAAGAAAATTACATTTTAACACAAAAGGGAAAAAATCCCAATAAATTGTGTAAAAGATTTGATCTACTCTTTAAGCTCCTTAGAGCTAACAAAATAAATCAAAATTCTATGATTATTTTGTATGGCTAGAATTAAACTCAAGTTAGGAGAGAATGAAATTGAGGTTGACTCTAGAGATTTTTACGTTGACAATCAAACATTAGGCGAAATTATTGAAAGCATGTTAAACCATTTGCCCGAAAATCAAGCAAAAATTGTTTATGAACCTGAACCAGTTATCAGATCTACTGAAAATCCGACTCAATTTGGATTAGAATCCCTTGAGGATGCAGAAACTTTTGAACCAGAATTTAATGAACCAACACATATTTCTCCCAATGAAGTGAAATCAAAATTACGTATTTTAGAAACTAGTAGATTCTTTGATTCACCCAGAACAGTTACAGAAACTGTTGAACAACTACGTGAATACGGTTGGGCTGCAAGTCCATTAGATGTATCAAAAGCATTGGCAAAAATGGCATCAAACAAAGAGATTATGAAAAACTCTCATGAGAACAGAACCCATTATTTTGTTGAATCTCTAGTGGCTAACTAGAAAAATTACATTTTTCACAATTAGAAAAAGTCTCTCCTTCTAAATGATCAAAATGTGTATTGCACTCATTACATGTATGATGCATGTCAAAGTATCCATCTTTTTCTACTGGCCCAATCTTATTGGATTCTAGATTCGTACTTTTACACTTAATACAGTGACATCCACACTCAATTTTCATTTTTTTCTCCGATAATGTATGTATAGTTGCAACATCTATACAAATTATTGGAAAAAAAGCGCGAAATTCCAATTGAAATCGATGATCACTTTAAACTATTTGGAAAAGAACCATGGGAAGTAGATTATGGTGAAAAATGCCCTATATGTAATGTTAGAATTGATGAATATGGATTTTGTTCCTGTGGTTCTAGTGGAGATTAAATTTTTTCATAAATGGTAACACAAGAATAATCAAAAATCCTATGGTAAGCGGTGCAATTATTGGGAATTCTGGTACAACAGTTGTTCCTATAATACTAACTTGTCCTGATGTATCTGGTTTGATATTAACCCAAACATGAGTTCCGTTGTTGATATACTGTTGAGCTGGAATTTTCTCATCATCAAGAAACGCTGTATATGGTTCCCACAATAATTCTAAAGGGATTACTGTTGTAACAAATCTATTTTCTCCAGTAATCTCAAATGTAATGCTCTTTGAGGGTTGGTTAAAAACAAATTCATCAATACCTGTCTGACTTCTTATCTCAACTAAAAATTCATCATCTTCCCATTTTACATTTTCATAAACTCTTGATTCATTTATGGAATATTCTAAAAGCATCTGACATCCATGACATGTAATTCCTTTTTTTTCATCCAAATAAACTGGACGTTCATTTGCAAACAATAGATCAACTTCTTGAGGTAAAATAAAATTGGTTGATTCAAGATACAAAAAATTCCATGTCCATATGCTTTCTATTTCTGAAATAACATCTTCAAGTTGATATTGTAAAATAGAATCTTCATTAGATGGCATGATTAATACTGAACTATTTCCAATCTCTCCAAATTGTTTTTCTTCACCTTGCTCATTTGTAACTAAAATATTTGAAACTGTTCCAGGAATCAAATCAACTTGTCTAGGTTCTGTTGCTGATTTAATTACATGTATGACCTGTACACTACCGTCTGAATCAATTCTAACCTCAACTAATTCCTGAATAGCTTTGTCTGCAACTGAAACTTGTGCATAAGATGTAGGAATAACAGATATCAGAGAAATAATTACTAAAATTACAAAAATCTTTGAATTCATTTATTCCACAGTTACATGAAGCATTTCTGCTTTTTCTAAAGGACAATCATTGCCATCTCTTTCAAGATTTACAATTTTATCTGCAATATCCATACCTTCAACAACTTCTCCAAATACAGTATATTGTCTATCTAGAAATGTACTATCAGTTGTTACTATGAAGAATTGTGAGCCTGCACTATCTGGATCTTGTGCTCTTGCCATTGAAACAATTCCTCTCAAATGAGATCTAGAACTAAATTCCGCTTTGACGTTATATCCTGGACCTCCCATTCCCCATGAACTTTTGTTATCTGTTTTTGTATTGGGGTCTCCGCCCTGAATCATGAATCCTGGAATAACTCGATGGAAAAGAGTACCATCATAGAATCCATCTCTAGCTAATTTTTCAAAATTCCTAACCGTTTCAGGAGCCAAATCAGGTAGAAGTTTAAATGAAATATTTCCGAAATTTGTTTCAATGTTTGCTGTAGTCATCAGAAACACTCTGTACTATTATCATAAGAGTCTTTTGTGAAAATATTTCTGAGAATTCTTATAGATTGTATGTCTATCTTGAAAAATCTATAACCATCAGTACGTTTTTCGTTAACGCATTAAATTTTTGAAGACTTAGAATTTTTTATGTGATAAAAAATATGAATTCCGTAAATTAGATTTTAGACATTTCAAAAGTTATAGTCTTATATAGAACAATTAAAGTTTAGAATTCGTTGAATCGCACAAATCAGAGTACGATCATTAAAGAAGCAATTAATTCTTATCTTGACAAAGGGGTAACTGACAAACAAGACATCTATACCAAAGTAGTTGATGAGCTTGGCGTTCCAAGACCAACAGTCAGAAGGGTTGCAAGAGATCTAAGAACTGAGTTACTACAAAAAATCCAAATCCTACAATCCGATATGCCTAAAGCAGCTACTGCTTCTGAAGAAGACGAATAAAATCGGCTCTTTTTTTCTTTTTAATTATTATTCTTCTGTGAATTTTACCATTACTATTATAAACAATGAATTTTTCAAATCAATTATGGGATATTTGGGAAATCATTTAGCTACAGTTGTAACTGCTGTTTTTGCAGCCGTATTGACTGGGCTTTGGCCATATTTTGTAGACTTTGCACCAATACTAAATTTCGTATTCATTATGGCCGTCCCAATCACTTGGTTCTTAGCATTTACTTGCTGGATTTCACAAAAAAGCACAGATTACATGCATAAACATGCTCATCACAACGAAAAAAAAAGCTTGAGTAATACACAAACAATTCAAACTACAACTACTGGTACACAAGTGAGTCTTTCAGAAATCAAACAAATTCAAAATGATTTATCTTCTGAACTAAACAATCTAAAAGAAACTGTAAAACTAAAAGACAGTGAAATTGAACGACTAAATCAAGAAATTTCTAATCTTCAAACACTTGTTCAGATTGAATCATTGAAAACTGAATTAGCTAATCTGAAAATGCTAGCATCTAAGAAAAAATAAACTAAAACTTAGTCCTTGCAATGACAACAAACAACACCGTGATTACTCTTACAACCCGGACAACTTTCTGCACCTCCATAATGACATTTACATGAACATAATTCTGTAGGATCTCTTCTTTCGCTCAATTGTATATCTTGTATGTTTTGTCAGTATTTGACTTTTACAGTTTTAACACGAATGAAATATTTGATGACTCTAATATGTAATTTTTATTGTTTAAATTGATTTTTTAAAAATGTATTAGTCATTTGATGATAAAGATTAGCAGATGTATTCTTAAATTAGAAAATAATTGCTATTATTCAATTTTCATTTTTTAATCTTATCATATGATTTAAAAAATTTCTTGAAAAACAATCTAATCTCTGATGTTAAAATTATAAATTATTTTACCAGACATATGTATACACTATTTTTGTAATTTTGTTGCAATTTCTAAAGTTTCATCCACCATTTCTTTTAACCTATTTTTTGCATCGTCCTTCAAAATTTTATTTTCAGTAATAGATTCGGTAGTTAAAAAAACAGCCTTTGGATTTGTGATTGCTCTGAAATATGATAATAACTGGGTAATTAACGTCTGAACATCAACAAAACCAATATTTCCTGCAGCCAAAATTGCCATCCCTGCCACCTTTCCTGCAGTCTCTTTGTAATTGATGTATTCAAACAGATTTTTTAATGCAGAACTAAAAAATGAATTGTAAATAGGTGATCCTATCAACCAAACATCTGCATCCATAATGTTTTGTGCCGCATTTTTTGTAGCTTCATTATATTCTTCTTCAGGTCCTCTGTAACATTCAATCTGACCTTCAGATAGATTGATAAATTTTGTATCCTGATTCTTTGATTTAGTGTATTCATAAACATATTTCATTATGATCTGTGTATTTGCATTCTTTCTAGGACTGCCAGAAATTACTACAATTTTCATATTTCAAACCACTTGTCTTTCTATTTAAATTTCCATTACAAAAAATAAAACGGGCTTGGAGGGCTTCGATCCCTCGACCTGTAACTTAGGAGGCTACCACGCTATCCATGTTTCGCGTCAAATTGACTCTGCGCCACAAGCCCAGCAAAAAAAACATTCTTAATTATTTAAGCGTAGTCAAAATTTTCTCTGATCATTTTTTGAATACTTCGCCAATTTTCATTTTTTTGATCATTCCATTTTTCAAAATATACTACATCTTTTAGTTCTAATCTTGGTAACCATCCTGCAGTTTCAAGATCTGGTTTTTCTGCAAAGTCATCTACGTATCCTAAACACAAATACGCAACAGGAACAACATGTTCTGGTAATTCTAAATTTTCTTTTAATGTTTCATTTGATAGAATACTTACCCATCCAAGACCAATTCCTTCAGTTCTTGCTGACAACCACAAATTTTGAATTGCACAACATACGCTATACAATCCTGCTTCAGGAATACTTGATCTGCCAATCACAAATGGGCCAAATTTTGATGGATCATATGTAACGCATAGATTTACTGGAGATTCTAAAATTCCTTCTAACTTGAATGAAAGATATTTTGATCTCTTTGGTTCTTCTACTAACTGTGATGAACGATTTTTCTCTTCTTCAAATGATTCTTTAATTTTCTTTTTTGTTTCAATATCCTTTATCAAAATAAAATTCCATGGTTGTGAAAATCCTACAGATGGCGCATGATGTGCTGCATGAAGAATTTTTGAAAGAATATCGTCTTCTATAGGCTTTGATGTAAAATGAGATCTAACATCCCTTCTTGAATAAATTGCCTTGTAGAATCCTCTTTTCTCTTCTTCAGTAAAATTATCTTTCAACTAATTCACGCCTTTCTTCTTTTTATTCATCCTTTCTTTTGTTAAACGTTAATAATGCCACCATTTAGTTTTGTATTTCAATGGGCCGGTAGTCTAGCTGGTTAGGATACCGCCTCGACACGGCGGTGATCGTGAGTTCGAATCTCTCTCGGCCCACTTTTTAATTAAAATCCAGTACTGAATTCTTTGTCAATAGTGCTCCATGAAGTCTGAGTGGTAAGAATTCCCTCAGCAGAAAAACTATTGATTTTTTCATTTATCATATCTTCATAAATTTCTGGTGTTGTTTCAGATTTTGTTAGCACAAATGTGCTTTTCAAAGGTATTTGATCACCTGAAGAAAACACTGCTCTTCCTGGTAATGCAACATCCATTGCAGAATATTGCCCCGAACCTAATTCGATTCCATTAGTAAAAAGATGATAGTCAATAACTCCAACTGTAAATGCTTTATCACTAGGATTCTTCACAAGAAATGTAACATCAAACTTTGCTTGGTTCTTTACTTCATCCACATCTCTTAATTCAACACTAAACAATTCAATTTCAGCTTGTTCTAATTGAGCATTATCTAAACTAGCATAGTAAACAATTCCTCCCATCAAAGCAAGTACTCCTGCTATTGCAACATAAACTGTCATCTTACTCTGTAATGCCATTTCAATGTATCACATTATGTACAACTAAAAAAGGTTGTCAAGATCCAAATACATAATATTTCATTACAATTATGATTAACCATGGCAGCAATTGAACAAGCAATCTTAACTTGGATTCATCTTGTTGCAGCTGCAATTTGGGTGGGCGGTTCATTATTTATCGGAATAGTTTTTTCTCCACTTCTTAAAACCATGACAAATTCACTTGAAGAAAGAATGCAAATCATGATTCGTGTTGGAAGACGATTTAACAAAATAGCTGTTCCCTCATTGATTATTTTGATGGCAACTGGATTGTATAGTTCACATATGTTATTAAGCAAACCCGATCTTCTTGTTGCAACAAGTTATGGTACTTATCTTATAATCAAAATACTTCTTGTAATTGCATTAATTATTACATATGCAGTACATGTTAGAGTAATTAGAAAAGATGTTGAAGAAAAAATAATGTCCAATCAAATGCCTGAACCACAAATTCAAAAATTAAGAAAAAAAATTATCATTCTTGGAGAAATTACTGTAGTTTTATCAGTTGCAATACTGTTTTTTGCGGCCTTACTTGATGCTGGGGTATGATATACCTTCAATAATTACTTCAAAACCATTAGATAATCTTCCTATTCCGTATTTACAACCTGTAATTTTTGATGTTACAAACAAGTTAGTTTCTAAATGTTTTGTGATCTCTTTTACTTCAAATGTAGTTTTTCCTTCAGCTAGACTTGCGGGAACTACAAGCATATCTGCAAGATTTCCATCTACTGATTGATCATCTAAAAATTTATTGTAATCTAGTTTAAACCTCTGAGTTTTTTTGTCATATAACGCATCAATTCCTATGATTGAATTCTCATCAATACTGTAAATTAGTAAAGATGCACCAGAATCTAGAGCCTCTTGTTCTTTAATTTCTACTTCAACAAGAAAATCTTCTTTAGTTAATTTTTCTTTAATCTTCATAATCTCGCTTTCAATTTTTTTAAATGATATTTTTGATAAGGTAGAAACAATTTTTGCTTGAGTTGTCTTTCTTTTTGAAAATGAAATAGCTCTTATTATTGATGGATTAATCTTCAAATCAATTTCACCATTTCCTTTTGGATAATACCCTCTTTTTTTTAATTCAAATGAAAATTGAATTCCCATTCTTGAATATGCTTCTTTTAGAACATGGTGTGTATAGTCAATTGTAGGACTCCATTGTACATCTGTGCCTCCTTTGATAGTAAGTTCAAGTTTTTTTTGTGAGATTGCTACTACAGGAATTAAAACTTGTAAAATTAACGATATACTTCCTGCAGTTCCTACGTCTTCAAATAACTTTGAATTTTCAATTTGTCCTGGAATAAATTTTAATTCAGTAGAGCCAATCTCATCACCAATAACTTTGGAATTTGAAATTTTTTTTAAAATTTTAATTGCAGTAAGATGTTGTGGTTTTAACCCAGGAACTTTTCTCTTCTTTCTAATGTTTTCAATATGGATTGGTTGTTTTGTAATGCATGAAAGAGTAATTGCAGATCTAATAATTTGACCTCCACCTTCCCCAAACTCTCCATTGATTTTTATAAAATCCACAAGTTTGTCTTCTTGGTACTCTTTATGATAGTTTTTTAAAAAGAAATTTTCTATATCTTTGTATGAATGGTCTATTGATAGGAAGATTCCAACCTTTTCACTTAGGTCATCTTGAAGCGCTACGCTTTGCTCTATCAAAAGTAGATAAGTTGTGGGTAGGTTTGGGGAGTTCTAACAAACCCCCTGAAAAAAATAATCCTTTTTCAGCAGAAGAACGAAAGGAAATGATTCTGTCATCAATAGATGATTCCATGAAAAAAAAAATTTCAATCTATTTTATCCCTGATTTAGATAATCATGTAAAATGGATTGAAAAAATTGATACTATAGTTCCAGAATTTGATATAGTTTTTTCCAATGATGAATTGACAAATCATCTGTACTCAAAACGAGATATTCAAGTTATTCCAATTCCCTTTTTGAAAAGAAACGAACTGTCTGGAACAAATGTTCGAGATTTGATTATTAGCGATCAGAATTGGAATTCTCTAGTACCCAAAGGCACAGAAATTTTTTTGATAAACAATAATGCCAAAGAACGTCTAAAAAATCTCTAATTATAAATAAACCCCGTATAGTACTGACTGGTAGATAACGTATGGAATATCTCTCAATGCTTCCTGGACCAACAAATGTACCTAATCGAGTTATGAGAGCAATGTTGGCACCAATCATCAATCATAGAAGCGATGATTTTGTTGAATTATACACAGACGTAGTTGATAAAACTCAACAAGTTTTTGAAACTAAAAACGATATTGTAGCATTATCTGCATCTGGAACTGGTGCTGTTGAAGCAGGCGTTGTTAATCTTGTTAAGAAGGGTGACAAAGTAATCATTCCAGTTAATGGTGAATTTAGTAATAGATTATCTCAATTAATTGAAGGCCAAGGAGCTAATGTTGTAAAACTTGAAACCCCCCCTGGACAAAATGCAACATTTGATCAAGTCAAAGAAGCATTTGACAATAACAAAGATGTTAAAGCATTCTATGTTGTTCATAACGAAACATCAACAGGAACAATGGTCAATTATCTTGATAAAGTATCTGACTTAACTTCTAGAAATGATGCATTCTATGTAGTAGATTCTGTATCTCTTTTAGGTGGAGCACCACTTCCAGTTGATAAATGGAATATTGATGTATGTATGACTGGAGCACAAAAAGCAATTGCTGCACCTCCAGGAATTTCTCCAATTTCAGTTAGCCCTAAAGCTAAAAAATACATGCAAGAAAATCCTCCGGCTACAATGTATTTCAATTTAGCAAGATACTTCAAATATTATGATGAAGAAAAACATACTCCTTTCACACCAGCCTTACCTTTACTATATGCATATAGAGAAGCATTAGCAATTTTACTTGAAGAAGGACTGCAGAATGTATTCAATAGACACAAAGTTTGTTCAGATGCCTTATACTCTGGACTTAGTGCTATGGGATTGTCTCCATTTGCCAAGGAAGAAGATCGTTCCATTTCTATTGTTGCCTTAAACTATCTAGATGGTCTTGAAGACAAGACATTTAGAAATACACTTGCAAACAAATTCAAAGTTCTTGTTGCAGGAGGATTTGGAAATCTTAAAGGTAAAGTATTCAGAGTTGGATGTATGGGTGAAGTTAGTCCATATCATGTAATGAGAACAATCTCTGCAATTTCATCAACATTAGCAATGATGGGATATGAAGTAGACTCTCAAGCAGGACTAAAAACTGCTGAAGAAAAACTAAAGTCTCTCTAAATCTCTGTTAACTTAATATAAGGAAATTCGAGACCGATCACATTGACTTTCGATAAAGGTTCACTAATCTTAGTTGATTATACAGCAAAGGTCAAAGATAGTGAAGAAGTATTTGACACAACAATTGAAGAGGACGCAAAAAAATTTTCTATTCATGAACAAAATGTCAAATATCAACCAAAACTAGTTTCAATTGGCGAAGTTTCATATCCAGTTCTTAAAGGACTTGATGAAGCACTTGCAAAAACAGCTGTTGGTGACAAACTTACAGTTGAAGTTACACCTGACAAAGGGTTTGGAGAAAGAGATTCTGGTAAAGTCAGAATGATTCCAATTAGGAAACTAGGTGAAGATGCAGAGAAAGTTTCAGTTGGTGATACAATTGAAGTTGATAATAAACGAGGAATCATTCGTTTTATTGGCTCAGGAAGAGTTCAAATTGATTATAATCATAGATATGCAGGAAAAACAATTCTTTTTGATGTAAACGTTATCAAATCCCTTGATTCTCCAACTGATAAAGTCGATGGAATTTTAAAAAATAGACTCCCAGTAGAAGATTCAAAAATCTCATTTGACTTAAAAGATAAAGAAGTTAGTATTACCATTCCAGAAGAAATTCTTCGTGCAGATGGTTTACAAATTATGAAACATTTTATCCAATTAGATATTTTCAAATTTGTTCCTACTTTAGAAAAAGTAAACTTTGTTGAAACTCATATCAACAAACAAACTCAGGAAAAGAAACCTGAGACAAAAGAAAAAGCACCTGAACAAAAGGCTGCTTAAATTAAATCACTTTAGTACTCTTTGCAAGACTTTTTGCCTTTCTTTCTGTCATCTCTATCTCTTTTAGAATTGTATATCTTTCAGGTCTCAAATCTTGTGCAATAACTAAAGCATCAATTATCTGATCTTCAGTTAAACCAATTTGTTTTGCTGTGGTTGGTGCTCCAACATTTTTCAATGTTCTTATGATTTTTTTCCAATCTTGTCCCTGAAGTTTTGCCATCATGATAGAACCTATTCCACATTTTTCTCCATGTAATCCCTTTCCTGGTGCAATTTTATCCAAAGCATGTGAAAAAAGATGCTCAGCACCAGAACATGGTCTACTACTCCCTGCAATACACGAAGCTACTCCCGCACTAATCAAAGCTTCAACAATTACTCTTGCATCTAATCCATTTTTTGCATATTTCCCTGAATTATCTAATACCATCATGGCACTCATCATAGCTAATTCTGCTGAATAAGTCCCATAATATTCTCCAGTTCTTTGATGACCTAATTGCCAATCTTTGACCGCAATGATATTTGCTACCAAATCTCCACAACCACTAGCAAGCAATCTTGATGGTGCTTTTTTGATAATGTCTATATCTACAAAAACTCCTAATGGTGCAGATGCAACAATAGAGTGTGGTTTGTCACTTTTAACTGAAACAAATGGGCTTGATACCCCATCGTGTGATGCCGCAGTTGGTACACTAACAAATGGAATATCTAAATTAAAAGAAATTAATTTTGCAGTATCGACAGATCGTCCACCACCAATACCTGCAATAATGTCACTTTGATCTTTCTTTACATCTTTTTGAATTCTATTTAGAGTACTAATTTGATTATCTTTTGATGTATGCCATACAAATTTGATTTTTTTATTTTTAATGATTTTTCAATTCTTTGTCTGAGAACTTTTTTAACATGAATTCCTGAAATTAGAGAAATTTTTTTTGGTTTTGTTAAATTGTGCAAAAATTCTCCAAATTCATTTATGTTCTTTTCACCTACAACAATCTGCCTAGGTAACTCCATTGTATGGGATTTCATGCGATCTTGATTTTTTGTCATTATTTATGATTTCCAGAGATCAAAAAGTTATTTAAAAGGGTGAAATGCCATTTACTTTATCTTAATAGGTGTATTTTTTGTCAAATAATGTCGAAGAAAAAATTCTGCACGGGACTACCACTGTAGGTATCAAGGCAAAGGATGGTGTAGTTTTATGTGCAGATATGAGGGCCAGTGCTGGATATTTCATTGCAAACAACAACACCATGAAAATTCAAAAAATTGATGATCATGCAGGACTAACACTTGCAGGTGGTGTTGCTGATGCTCAAAACATTGTTGATATTTTACGTTATCATTCTAATCTTCATAGGGTTGAAAAACATGGACCAATTTCAATTCATTCACTTGCAAGACTTTGTTCATTGATCTTCCATCAAAATAGAGGCTACCCATTCATGGCTGATATTTTGGTTGGTGGTTATGATACAGAAGGCCCTGCACTGTTTAACATAGATATGTTTGGTTCAGTTGAAAAAAAATCATACGTTACAACTGGTAGTGGTTCACCTGTAGCTTATGGTTTACTTGAAGAAGAGTATAAAGAAGATCTTACAGTTGAAGAAGCAAAAAAAATTGCTTTAAGAGCTGTAAAAGCCGCAATAGTTAGAAACATTGGTACCGGCGATGGAATTAACATCGCAGTAATGGATAAAGATGGATTCCGTCTTTTGACTGAAGAACAAAAGAAAGCAGTCATTGAGCTTTAGTGATTTAATGCAAAGAAAACAACAACAAAAAGAATTACCTCCTAGCAGCCAGAATATAATGGCCACCATACTGCAAAGTATACCCAAAGAAGCAAATGTTACAAAAATTGAATACGAAGGACCGCGAATTGCACTTTACACAAATTCTCCACGTTATCTAATGGAAAATAATCAAACAATTTCAAATCTTGTTAGTGTTATTAAAAAACGAATTGTTGTTAGAACTGATGAATCAATTAGAAAACCTGAAGATGAAGCACGAAAAATTATTGCAAGTTTAGTTCCTGATGATGCAAAATTGCAAGCCACTTTGTTTGATACTGCAACTGGAGAAGTTTCAATTGAAGCAAAACGACCCTGGTTGCTGCAAAGAAATGCAAAAGAATTCAATCATGCTGAAGTGACTGAAAAAACAGGCTGGAAAATACGTGTAAGAAAGGCTACAACTGTTCCCTCTCGTACTATTCAAACAATTAATGCAACTCTTAAACAGGCTTCTGCTGAAAGAAGTAAGCAACTAAAACAAGTTGGCGATGAAATTTTTAGACCTAGACTAACACAAAGAACAGAAGTTTCACTTTTTACTCTTGGTGGGTTTGGTCAAGTTGGACGTTCATCATTATTATTGTCTACACCTGAAAGTAAGATACTAATTGATTGTGGAATAAACCCTGGAGCACGTTCTCCAATGGATGCATTTCCTAGATTAGATTCTTTGAATATAACATTAGATGATCTTGATGCAGTCGTTATTGGTCATGCCCATTTGGATCATACTGGATTTTTACCTACATTATGTAAATATGGATACAAAGGACCAATCTATTGTACAGAACCAACACTACCTATGATGAATCTAATTCAATTAGATGCAATCAAAGTTGCTGCTGCTCAAGGAAGAACCCCAATCTATTCTGAACGTGATGTAAAACAAATTATGAGACAAACAATCACTTTACCATATGGAACCGTAACTGATATTTCTCCTGACATTAAACTAGTTCTTGCAAATGCAGGTCATATTCTAGGTTCTGCATTATGTCACTTTCATATTGGAAATGGTGATCACAATTTTGTTTATTCTGGTGATATCAAATTTGGAAAAAGTATTTTATTTGAAGCTGCTAGTTGGAATTTTCCAAGAGTTGAAACTCTACTCATAGAAAGTACATATGGTCTTAAAGAAGACATACAGCCTAGTAGACAAGAAGTTGAATCTGCATTCATTAATGCAGTAAACAATACTCTAGCTGATGGTGGCAAAGTTCTCATTCCTATTCCAGCAGTTGGTCGTGCACAAGAAATCATGATGGTTATTGATCATTATATGAAATCTGGAGAAATGATTGAGGCACCAGTGTTCACTGAAGGAATGATTTCAGAGGCATCTGCAATCCATGAATCCTATCCTGAATATCTTGCACGTGAACTCAAACAAAAGATTCTAGAAACTGATGATAATCCATTTGATTCTGAATATTTTACGAATATTGAGCATGCTGATGCTAGAGAAGAACCTATGAGAGAAAATTCTCCATGTATAATTTTAGCAACGTCCGGAATGTTAGAGGGTGGACCTGTGTTAGAATACTTCAAAAATATTGCTCCTGATAAAAAGAGCAAAGTACTGTTTGTTTCTTATCAGGTGAATGGAACTTTGGGAAGAAGAGTGCTTGATGGATCAAAACAAGCAACAATGTTAGGAAAAGAAGGTAAAGTAGAAGTTGTAACTATCAATTGTGGTGTAGAGAAATTGGATGGATTTAGTGGGCATAGTGATTATAATCAATTAATGTCATTTGTACAAAGACTCAGACCAAAACTCCGAAGAGTTTTAGTTAATCACGGTGAAAGAAAGAAATCCGAAAACCTTGCTATGAATATTAGAAGAATGCATAGAGTTCCAGCTCATTATCCTCAAATTCAAGAAGCAATAAAATTATTTTAGATCATATTCTGGCTTCCAGATCTTTATGTTAGATGGAGCAACAATAATTCTTTCTTCACCTAACCTTGCAATATCTGCACCAGCACTTTTTGCAATAGAATACAATTCTTCAACAACTTTTCTAAGCTGATCTACATCTTTTTGAGCTAGAGGTGTCACCCTAAGAATCAAAATCATATCTTTTTTGATATCTTCCTGAATCGAATGAACATCGCTGATATCTCTAATGGTTATGGCCTTTAGAAATGTCGTATTTTCTTGTTTTTGCATTCTAATTAAAAATGCGATCTACTCCCTCAAAAACTCTTCCTTAGTTTTGACTAATTTTTTTAGAAATTTACGCCTAAATTCTAAATTTAATGTAAGCTTCTTCTTCTATGCTCTTTGCACTAATTTCTTCACTAACATCTCCTCTTTTTACTAAAACAATCTCTGATTGATCTTTTGGAGCATCTGAATATCTTAGTGTAACTGATGATGCAAATTCTGTATGATTTTTTGCATTATTGCCTCGTAGAATTGAAGTTGGTCCAACATGATCCTTTACCTCAAGTAAAATATCATTTGGTAATGCGATTGCTTTGATCATTTCGTTTTCATCTTTATTTCTTCCAACTACTAATTTTGTTTCTTCATCTAATCTAAAATGTCTTCCAATTTTTAACAAATCAATATCATTAATTGTTGGTGTTTCAACATGACTGAAAAGATCTTTAGCTTTAATTCCAAATTGTGGTTCTGTTAACAAACATCCTCCCCCGGCATTAGGAGGATTCTCAATTCCATATTTTTTTGCCATGTCTAATTGGTTTCTTCTTGTTCTACCTCTTATCATTCCCAGATTTTCTCTTTTGATCAAACCTTCTTTTTCAGGAATTGTTTCTGGTAATAATCCAGCAGATAATGGTCTCACAATTTTTCCTACAAGATCTGATTCTTTTTCAATAGTTCTTAATGCAGGTCCATGTTGACTCATTGGACGTTGACCTAACACTTCTCCTGATACAATAAATTCTGCACCAATTTCTTCCATGTGTTTTTTTGCAGCATCAAACATCATAGCTCTACAATCAATACATGGATTGAATCCAGCACCAATTCCATGTTTTGGATTCTTTAACATCTCGATATATTCATCACCAAGATATACTGTTTTCAAATTTACATTAAGATCATCAGCTCTTTCTCTAATCTCAAATCCACAACCTCTTCCGCAATCAAAATCACAAAATGGAGTTTTTATTGCAACTGCTGAAACATCAAATCCTTGTTCTTGCATCATTCTAACTGCAAGTTGACTGTCTAAACCGCCTGACAGTAATGCAACCACTTTTTTCTTCTCTTTTTCTTCAGTCACAGCGATCTAGGAGGAATTTCCATATACAAACTTTGCATCATACATAAATTGAGAAACGAGTGTTTTTTGTGTGTGAAGCAACGCAGAAAAAATCTACTAAAACATGCTCAAAAGATCAGTTGTGATACTTTGGTCACTTTTGAGCCTGAAAACCTCTTTTACATGACTGGATTTTGGGGTGAAGCAATAGGTTTGCTAGAAAAAAATGGGAAAACTACTATAATTGCCCCAGAACTTGAAGTAGGAAGAGCCAAAGATGAATCTGAAGACTGTGATGTTGTTCCTGCAGAACGTGGAATTGGTCTTGTATCTTCACTTGTAAAGAAAATAAAGAAAAACAGTGTTTGTACTGATTGCCAAAATTATCCTATAATGACATCATTGAAAAAATCTGTCCCAAAAATAAAATCATCTACAGAACCATTTTACAATTCTCGTATAATTAAAGATGAAAATGAGATCAAAATACTCAAAAAAGCATCCAAAATCATTGATGAAATGTTTGAAATCTGCGCAAAAAAGATCAAAGTAGGCCAAAAAGAATCAGAATTACAGACGATTTTAATGACTTATGCAATGGAACAACAAATGTTTGATACTGGATACAAATCCACTTTAAACCCTCTAATTATTGCAGGTGGTCCCAATGGGGCATTACCACATGCTCAGGTAACACAGAGAAAATTCAAAAAAGGTGATCTTGTTGTAACCGATCTTACATTAAGATACAAAGGATACGTTTCTGATGCAACAAGAACCTTTGCAATAGGAAATATTTCATCACAAGCAAAAGAAGCATATGAAATTGTTAAAGAATCACAAAAACTTGGACTAAAAGCTGTAAAACCAAATGTAAATTGTAAAGATGTTGATCATGCATGTAGAAAGTACATTGATGAAAAAAATTATGGTCAATATTTTATTCATTCAACTGGACATGGAATTGGATTGGAGGTACATGAACTACCAACAGTTTCATATCGAAGCGATACAAAACTTAAAGAAAATATGGCAATTACAGTGGAACCAGGAATCTATATTGAAAATAAATTTGGAATTCGAATAGAAGATTCTTTGATTGTTAAGAAAAAACCTATTGTGATGCATAAATTTACAAAAGATTTAGTCACAATTTGAGCCTAGGAAAAGGTAACCACATCAATTACATGTTTTGATTCAGGATTATTTGATGTAATTGTATTGGTGTCAACATTAACATTCCAATCAAAATTCATTTCTCCTTTGTATGATTTGAAATTCAAAATTACATTATATTCATCTGAATTTACATTTGTCACATTCAAATCCAGAACAGTTTTCTTGTGTTCATAAATTTTCTCATCTGGATATTCTTCATCTATCTGATTTTTTATCACTTCTTTTACAGTCAATTTGGATTCTACTCCTGCATTATAATTCATCAAAATATCTACCGCCCTTTGTTCTTCTCCTGATAACTCTGGTAGACTATTTTCAAAATTTTTCTCTGACAGTACGCTTTGAGCTGAAATTGCTATTAATGCAATAGCTGCAAGATAAAATGGTGCTCTTTTTTTAAGAAATGCCTTTAGACCTGACTTTTTTGGTTTCTCTTCATCTATCTTTTTTTTGTCTTTAACCATTTCTCTTCTGATTTCCTAGTGTTTTGCTGTTAAAATTAAAACTTCCCAAGGAAATTCAATTATACCATTCTTTTTTGTGTATGGTTTTGTATTCTCTTTAACCATCTCTTTGAGTTCTCTTCTCTGAGATTTTTCAAGCGAATCTAATTTCTCTTTGATTGGTTTTGCTACATATCTGAGATAATTACCCCAATATTGATCAAAATTACCTGGGCTGTATGGAAAATTGTAATCTTTTACTGTGATTTTTCTAAAGCCTGCTTTTTTTATCTCATCTTTGAGTGATTTTTTTGTTCCAAATCTATCAAAATCTGGAGTTCCAGGTGGAACATAATTTGGGATAAATTGAGTTACAGCCTCAAAAATACTATCAAAATATGGGACTCTATCAGGATGTCCATGAACAGATATTCCCAATTTACCTGATTCTTTGAGGCTATTTTTCATATTTTTTAGAGCTTTTTGGGCATTTGGAAAAAAAAACAGTGCATACTGACATGTGATAATGTCAAATTTTTCTTTAAATGAAAAGTTTTCAGCATCGGCATTGACAAATAATAAATTTGAAGATTTAATGTTCCATTTTTTTGCAACTTTGATTGCGGTAGTTGATGTATCTGCACCAACCACAAATCCAGATTTTCCTGCCTTTTGATTTAGTAATTTTGTAACAACCCCTGTTCCACTTGCAACATCGAGAATATGATCTCCTTTTTTTACACCAACTAATTCAACTAGTTTTTTTGTACTTTGAAATGGGCCTTTTTTAGCTGTTGCCCATCTTTTATGATATCTTGGTGCAACTTCATTCCAAACTGATATGTTTCGTTTTTTATAATCAAATGGCTTTACTTTCAATTTTCTTTAAACTCTTTTAGATCTGATTTTAATGTTCTTCCTGTTTCATGAAAATACTTGTGTTCTATTTCTTTTAGTTTTTCAGCTAGTTTAAAATTATCTGCATGCTTCTTTTTTTGTTGGTTTTTAGTTTCTTTATATTGTGATACTAATTTTTTTAATTCAGAATTTTTCATTTCATTTTCATTTCAATTTCTTTTCTAATTATTTTCACAATCTTCTCTTTTCTCTTCCATCCCGATGTTGTTATTTTTTTGTCATCAACAATTATGATTTGATTGTTATTTGGATTCTTTTGATATTTTGTTCCAATATCATTTGCAATTATAATATCTGCATCAGATTCTTTTAATTTAGTTTTAGCTGCTTTGATTAGAGCATTTTTTGATAGATTTGTTTCAGCCTTGAATCCGACTAGTATGGTATTTTTTTGAGATTTTTTTACCTGATCAATGATTTTTGGTGCTTTTTTGAGCCTGATTGTGAGTGATTTTTTGTTACTCTTTATCTTGGATTTTGATGTATTCTCGGGGGTATAGTCTGATGCTGCTGCTGCCATAATCACAATATCATATTTTTTCTTTAGTTCTGTTTTTGTTGCATCAAACATCTCTTTGTTTGTTGTAACATTGATAATTTTTGCACCTTTGGGTGGTTCTTCACTTCCTGGACCATAAATCAAAGTAACTTTGGCTCCAGCTGAAATTAATTCTGAAGCTAATAACACTCCTGTCTTTCCTGAACTAAGATTTGTTATTACTCTAACAGGATCAATGTATTCTATTGTTGGTCCTGCAGTCATTAACACTTTCTTGTTTTGTAATGTAGATGAAAAACCAAATTTCCTTAACACAAATTCTAAAACATCTTCAGGTTCTGGTGCTTTTGCTTTTCCTTCAATCATTTGGGGGGAAAGAAATTGAATTTTGTTTTTTAGAAACTCAATATTGTTTTTTACAGCTGAATTATCATACATTGATTCGTGCATTGCTAGACACATCAAAATTGGAATTTTAGATCCAAATCCTACAGTTAAAACTGTTGAAATTGGAGTATCATCAATACCATTTGCAAGTTTTCCCAAAGTGTTTGCAGTTGCAGGATATACAATTACTAAATCTGATTGATTGTAATCAGCTAATTTTATGTGTTCTAGCTTACCAGTGAGTTTTGTAATTACGTCATTTCCTGTGGCCCATTTGAAATAATCAGGTTGAATTAGTTTTGTTGCTGCACCGCTTGCTACACATGTTACATCTGCACCATGTCTCATAAGCAGCCTTGCAAGCTCTATTGCTTTGTATGCAGCAACACTTCCTGCAACACATAACACTATCTTTTTTCCTGTTAACTCTACACCGTGTGATGAAACAATATCTAATGATGGGTGATCATTTACTTTCTTTTTAACTGCCAATTTGCTCACGTAATTTTTTTAATTCTTCAGGAT
Source organism: Candidatus Nitrosopumilus koreensis AR1 (assembly GCF_000299365.1). NCBI lineage: Archaea > Thermoproteati > Nitrososphaerota > Nitrososphaeria > Nitrosopumilales > Nitrosopumilaceae > Nitrosopumilus > Candidatus Nitrosopumilus koreensis. Next base: position 1,526,404 of record NC_018655.1, on the reverse strand, counting down.
CCATTGAAAACCAATTTTCTTCTGCAGGAAATGCACTTGATTCTACGTCATTCTTGTAATCTTCAAGTGATTTTACAATGTCTTCAGATAGATTCATGTATCTTTTTGCAAATTTTGGCTTTATTTTGTCGTACATTCCAAGTAAGTCTTGAACCACTAACACCTGCCCATCGCAATTTACTCCTGAGCCAATTCCAATTGTAGGCACACTCACTGTTTCTGAAATTATCTGTGCAACCTCATGACTCACCATCTCTAATGCTATACTAAACACACCAGCTTCTTCAAGTTCTTTTGCATCTTGGATTAGTTTTATTGCAGCATCTTTTGTTTTCCCTTGTACTTTGTAACCTTGTGACAGCATTGTTGTTTGAGGTTGTAATCCAATATGACCCATAACAGGAATTCCAACATCAACAATTGCACTAATTGTCTCTGCCATGATTGAACCTCCTTCTAGTTTAACTGCATCAGCTCCTGCTTTGATTAATCTACCTGAATTGTTAATTGCATCTTCTATACTTACTTGATATGACATAAATGGTAAATCTGCAACAAGCAACGCATTATCTCGTGCTCTACTAACTGCTTCAGTAAACATAGACATTTGATCCATTGTTACAGGAATTGTATTCTCATAACCAAGCATTACCATTCCTGCACTGTCTCCAACTAGTAATACATCAATTCCTGCTTTGTCACATAGTGATGCTAATGTGTAATCATAACCTGTAATTACTGAGATCTTTTTCTTTTCTTTTTTCATATTTACAATGTCTTGTACTGATTTATGCAACTCTTGCCCTCCTTGTCAGATTATTTCTTATTTGGATAACATTTTCTGTTAGGTTTTTCTTGTTATCAAAATTTGAAATTATTTTTTCACGACCTTTTCCATTCCTTTTTGATATTTTTTTAGACTCAGAAATTAGTAATTCTATTGCTCGTGTAATATTATCTACAATTGTAATATCTGCAGTTTGTGAAGTTCGTGAAAGTGGATTTAGATCAAACGTAATGACTGTTTTTCCTGCATTTCTTAGTGCCATTGTTCTGTCTCCGTCTTCTAATGGCACAACTACTACATCAGCTGCAAAAATTCCATTTTTATCTACTATCCTTCGTGCTGAATCAATTCCTGGCAATCTTGTAGAGTCTGATGGATTCGTGCCTAGGATTTCTTTTGCCCCATTTTTTTTGAGAATTTTGATGATTGCCTGTTTTCTTTTTTCATTTGTATAAAATAGATTTACTTCAAGTTTGGCTTTGACTTGTTTTGATAGTCTTACAATCTCTTTTGGACACAGTGCCGCTACATTTCCATTAATTGAGATTACAGGTCGTTTAGCCTGAAGTAATTGAGCAGCTGCTGCCTTTATTGCCAGTTTTGCAGCCTTATTTGTTTTTTCTCCAAGTAGGTAGTCAAATGCCTCACCTCTACCTTGAGCTAAAAGACCTTCTTTTGCAACCAATCCTTTGTCAAAACCATTAACTAGTTTTTCACGAATTAAAAGTGACTTTGCTCTTGGATGTGACTTTGGAATTAATGTCATATGTTTCAATTAATTATTAAGAACTCTTGCTCCAATATCGTCTAATTCTGATTTGATTATTTCTCCATCAGAATATTTTTGTAAAATTTCTAAAACTTTATTTTCATCTTCTTTTGGAACCATTGAAAAAACTGTTTCACCAAAAAGTGCAATTCCACATTTAATATTATTTTGAATTAATTCATCTACAATTTTTTGCATTCTTGGTGTCATTACATCTACATACTTTGCAAATTCTAGTGACATGTCTTGAAAGTGTTTATAGTCTTTTGATTCTAATAATCTGTTAACCATCTTTCCTCCGAGTCCATTAATTTGAGACAGTCTTTCTTTAATGAATTTGTTAGTTGAAATCGGTGAAAAACAAATCATAATGACTGAAATCTCACCTGTAGTAATTTTTTCAACTGTTCCAATTCCTGGGGCTCCTGGTTTTACACGGATTTCAAATCCTCCATAAAATGAAGCTAAAACATCTCCTAATCCAGTTTTACAATTCACTTCTGCATTATGTGCAATTTTTCCAATTGTGTTTTTATCTAATTTTGTATCAAGTGCTTGATCTAATGCAAACGATAATGATAATGCTACCGCACTACTAGAACCTAAACCATACCCAACTGGAATTGAAATTTCATGTTCAATATCAAAGAATTTATTTTTAAAATCTCCAATCTTTAGAAATTCATTTAATACATATTCTGAAATGTCTGTTTTATCTGATTGGTATCCCTTTGTTGTGATTCTAAAGTTTAATTTATGACTATTTTTCTCATCAACTGTTACTCTGGTTGTAACACCTTGTTTGATTGAAAATCCTGCTCCCATTGAACCTAGACTTTCTAAATTATTTTGATCGTTTTCTAAATGGGCCTTGAAGAAACCTGTGATGTGTGCAGGACAAAATGCAATTCCTTCCATTGATCTGAGTTTAAATTTTACACAAAATATAAGAATATGGCTTAAATTAATTAAATTAGTATAAATTGACTAAATTTGTAAGACGCCTACAAAGAATTGGAAGTAGCATACTAGTTTCACTCCCAAAGGAGTGGGTTGATGCAAACAAATTAGACAAAAGTAGTCAAGTTGAACTCGAAACTGGCCAAGATAGTATTTCAATTTCTGCAAACAGAGAAACACGTCCAACAAAAGAACTTGTAATTTCATACCCCTTACCAAAAGAAGAAAATATTGTAGCTGATATTACAGGTGCTTATCTTTTAGGATATGATATTATTGAGATTATTTCTGATTCTATGATTCCCGGAGAAGATAGAGAAAAAATTCGTAATTCTATGAGACGACTTGTTGGAATGGAGATAATTGAAGAGGACGCATCACACATTAACATGCAGTTTCTATTAGATTCTACCACTCTTAATCCTGAAAAAATTCTCAAACGTATGAGTTCAATTGCACTTGGGATGTATAATGATGCATCTAATGGTCTAATCACTGATGATAAATCAAACTTACAAACATTATCAAAACGTGATGTAGAAGTAAATAGACAATATTTCTTACTTGTACGATTAATTCGTAGTACACTTGTTGATAAAAGGTTAGCAAATGCATATAATTTAGAAAATATTGATGTTCTTGATTACAGAGTTGCAGCAAATATTCTTGAGAATGCTGGTGATTCTATTGTAGAACTTTCTGATTTTATTTACAACTCTTCTCTATCAAAGGAACAATACAAGAAAATCTATGATGTTGTAAAAGACTTTAGTAAATTAGCAGAAAAATCAATTGATGCTTTTACAAAACCTGATAGGCTTTTGGCAATTGAGGCAATATCGCTACATAAAAAATTTGAAGACAAACTTGGTAAACTCAGAGTCACATTAGGCAACAAAAAAGAAATTCCAATTGATTTTCTTGATATGGTGTTTATGTTTGAAAGAATTGCTCAGTCTTGGGCTGATGTGGCAGATCTTGTTCAACCAATCTATAATGAATAATTAGTATAGTTTCTTTTTTGCAGCATATGTCAAAACTGCACATATGGTCTTTGAATCCTGGATTTTCCCAGACTTTATCATACTGAGTAGTTTTTTCATATCTACTTTTACTACTGAAAGAATCTCATCATCATCTAGTTTCAACTCGGCAATTTTCTTCAATCCTGAGGCTACAAAACAGTGGATTATCTCTGAGTTATAACCAATTGATGGATAGTATGTGATTAGCGGAGTCATTTTCTTTGCTCTATATCCTGTCTCCTCTTCTAATTCCCTAAATGCACATTTGATAGGATGCTCTTTTTTTTCTAATGTGCCTGCGGGAATCTCTAAAACATACCCATGTGGAAATCTATGCTGTTTTACCAAAATTACTTTTTTATCTTCATCAAAGGCTAGCATGGCAGCAGCTCCTCTATGTTCTATAACCTCTCGTTTTACTTTTCTACCTTCTATCTTGCCATCATAAACACTAAGACCTAAAATTTTACCTTCGTAGATCTTCTTTTTCTTCATGCAATTTCATAAAATCATTATTATTTAATTTGTTTGATATGTAAGATGCAATTTTGATGATTTCTTTGACTCTTTGATTGCATTTTTGATCCAATTTGTATAAAATGAAATTTTTTTAGGAATGAACAAATCTGTTGATTTCACATTTTTTCTTGTTCTAATTTTTTGTGCTAGTTCATCCATTTCAAATATGCTATTACTGTACAAAAATAATACAATTTGATTTTTTGCAATAAAAGGAATTTGTAAATAAGATTCTGAAAATGTATTATTCAAATCTTCTAATGTTTCTTTTAAATCCCCCTCAATCCATGTAAGTACTGCATGTGGAATAAAATCTTCAATTTTTGTAGGATCATAAATTAAAGTAAATTGAAAACCATTATTGTTATGTAATTTTTCTATGCATCTTGTAATTGTCTTAGTTGATAGATCTGTTTTCTTTGCAATTTTCTCAATTTTTTGTCTTGGTTCTTTAATCAACTCTTCTAAAATTTCTAAATCTGTTTTTGTTAAATTAGAATTAAACTCTGAATTTTCAGCTTCAAAAATTGACAAGACTCTGAGATCTTTCATTAATTTTTTTGCAAGCTCTATTTTTTGTTTTAAATTTTCTTTAATAGCGATACCACATACTGTAACTCCTCCCACACATGGGACAACTATGTAAGGTTCGCCCACTAAACTGACTTGCTCTATTATCTCTTGGATATTTTCTCCTGATACTACAAAATACAAAACACCATTACCTAAAATTGGAGGTTCGATTTTGAGGAAAAATTTCTCAATAACTCCTCTTTCTTGCATTTTTTTTATTCTGACACGTACTGCTCCTCCTGAAATTCCTAGTTCCTTTCCTATCTGTCTATCAGATTCTCTACAATTATTGAGCAATCTGTTCAGTATTTTCATATCTAAATTGTCCATTTTATCATCCTTGATACTATTCTACAATTCATAGTTAACCAATATCATATAAAATTGTCTATATTATTAGCACTAGACATTATAAACATTATATATCAGACTATTTTATTGATCCCGTGGAATATCGATTAAGATTAGCAAAAAGAATGTTGTTTAACAAAAAAGGAAGTTTGATTGGTGCAGTTTTAGCTGTCACCATTGGGATTTTAGTAATTCATGTAAATTTTGTAATTTTTCAGGGATTGTTTGATGCAATTGTTCGAGATATTAGTGATTATAGAAATGGTGACATTCTTGTAACTGATGAGGCAGATTATATCGATAAATCAGATTTATCTATTGTAAATTGGTTTGAACGAATTCCATATGTTGAAGCGGCAACGCCGCGGCTTTCATCAACTGCTGAAATGAATATGACAAAGAATGGAAAACTAATTGAAGAAACACGAATTCCTATAGTTGGAATTGATCCTTTTAGAGATGTTAGGGCATCCACTGTCCATGAAACTGTTTCAGAAGGAAGCTATGTTTTTTCAAGAAATTCTATTGTATTAGGTTCTAATGTTGCAAGAGATCTTGGTGGAGCTCAAGTTGGTGACAGTGTAAAAGTTCTAGTAACTGACAGATGGGGAGAGGATCAAATAAGAAGATTTACTGTTTCAGGAATTGCAAAGTCACCTGGAGGTCAAGGATTTGATTATACAGCAGTTGTTCATATTGATACTTTGCGTGATATGATGAATAGACAAGGTGATACGGGATCCTTTATGGTAAAACTAAATGATCCTACAAAAGCATTTGAAGTAAAGGAATTTTTCTTGCGTTCGTTTCCAAATGATGATTTTATTGCCGAAACAATAGAAGAATCAGCTGAAGAACAACTTGCTGGTTTTAGATCTGGTATTGCAATGATTAACATGATTGGTTATTTTGGAATGATGTCTTCAGCTTTTGCTATTGTAACAATTCAGATGATGTTAGTAAATGGAAAAACCCGTGAAATTGGTGTTATGAGATCTATTGGAGCTAAAAGAAAAGATATTCTGATTATCTTTATTTTCCAAGGTATGATTATTGGTGCAATAGGTGCCGGTGTAGGCACAGCCGCAGGCTTGGGATATACTTTCTATGCAAAGGAAACCAAAATGTCTTTTAACAATAGTTTACCTCTTGAAGTAACTTACAATTGGGAGAAGATAATTCAAACTGCTTTAACTTCTTTTGTTTTAGCTATTATTGCATCGCTCTATCCATCGTATAGGGCGACTAAACTATTACCAGTGGAGGCGATGAGAACTGTCTAAGGTATTAGAGATTAACAATTTGACTAAAGTCTATGGTGAAGGCGAGAATAGAGTCAAAGCTCTTGATAATGCAACTCTTTCAGTAGAACAAGGTGAAATTGTTTTAATTGTTGGAAGTTCTGGTTCAGGAAAATCTACCTTACTTAACATGATTGGTTTGCTTGACCGTCCCACAAGTGGCAAGATCTTCATTGATGGAACTGATACTACTACTCTTGATGACGACAAAATATCTTCATTTAGAAATAAAAAACTAGGATTCATCTTCCAGTTTTCAAATTTGCTTACTGACCTAACAGTTTTGGAAAATGTGTTGCTGCCAAGACAAATTGCAGGAACAAATAACACTGCTGAAAAAGATGCAAAAGATTTGCTAAAAGCAGTTGGATTAGAAGATCAAATGTATAAACGTGCAAACAATATTTCAGGAGGACAAGCTCAAAGAGCAGCAATTGCAAGAGGATTAATCAATAAACCCTCAATTGTTTTGGCAGATGAACCAACAGGAAATCTTGATTCTGTCACATCTGAAACTATCGTTCAACTGATGAAGTCTATGGCAAAAAAACTCAACCAAACATTTGTTATTGTTACACACGATCGTCAACACTTTGGTGATGTGGATAAAGTAATTACGATAAAAGATGGCAAGGCCTTTGAGGGAGATATGCCATCTGAAATGGAGGTTTTAGCATAATGAATCAAAAACTATTCTTTATGTTACTTGGAATTTTGGTAATACCACTATTCATAGGAAATTCATATGGGCAAATTACATCTGGTGGGTTTGGAGATTCTCCTTTTGAAAGAGATTTCGGTGACGTTAAATTCTTAGATGCATATTTTGGCACATTAAATCAGAAAATAGAAGTTGAGGCTGGAGATAGCAATGTTCCATTTACTGTAGTCTTTGCAAATGTCGGAACTCAAGATATCACAGGAATCAAAGGACAATTGTCATTACCCTTTGGTTTTTCTGCATCTGATGGTCCTGGATCAATAATTAAAGCTGATAGTGATTCAAACTCTCTAGCGGGAGAGACTTTCCATCTTACATTCTTTGTAAATATAGATAAAAATGTCAATATTCAGCAATATCCTGGAACTGTCAAAGTCGATTATTCTAGATTAAGAGAATCTGGTGTTCGAACTGCGTTTGAAGACTTTGATTTCAAGGTAACAGGTGACAGTGTGATAAATGTAAGAGCATTAGAACCATTTCTCACTTCTCTGCGAACAAACAATGTAGTAATTGAAATTGCAAATGATGGAACAGCTCCAATTTCCAGTGTTGATATTGTTGCATCTAATACACAAACAGAACGTGCATCAACTACGTCATCTACTACTAATGTAGAGAATGTCGTAATCTTAGAATCTAATTGGGATGTTGGAAACATCGAACCAAAGTCTACTAGACATCTTACTGCAACAGTGTATGTGCCAGAAGGACTCAAAGATGATACTTTGAGAATTCCTTTGTCCATATCGTACTATAATGCTCATGGTGATCAACATGTGATTTCAAAAATTGTTGATTTTTACATTAAAGGACTGATAGAACTTACAATATTCAATGTTGATGTTATTGAATTATCTGGAACACAGATGGTAATTGGAGAAATCATCAATGAAGGAAATGAAGATGGTTTGTTTGGATTTGTAAGTCTTGAACCTCGTGGTGATTCAAACATTAAACCAAACACTCAGTTTATTGACGAAATTGAAGTTGATGCACCTGTACCATTTAACATTCCAATTGAATTTGATGGTGAACCAAAATATGGGGAACATGACATTACAATTACCGTAAGATACAAAGATAGTGTTAGAGATGAGCTCTTTGTTATTGAAGATGTTACTATTCTTGTAAATGAGCCTTCAAATGATGATGAATCTGGTCTAGATTCTACAATGATTATTGTTCCAGTTGTAATTGCTATTGCTGTGGGAATTTACGTAATGCGTAGGCGTAAAAAAACTACAATTGACGCCAGTGATTAAATTTTTAATCTTTATCTGTAGACTAGAGAACGATTCAAAATGAGACTAAGTATTATTGTTATTATTTCAGTGTTAGTGATAGGGGCCGTTGTTGCTGTTTCTGGTTTTATCACAAATCAAGAAATTGCAGATATTCCTAAAATTTCAAATCAATATACAAATTTGGAGAACTACAAAAATGAATTAGAAAAAATTAATCAGTATAATAAACAAGTTTTAGCAGATTTAGAAAACCAAATAAAAAATTCTGATAATGAACAACTAGAAAGGCTTAATGAAGAAATTGAAGTTGTAAAACGAGTAATTCGTGACAATAAAGCAGAACTCGAACAGGTAATCCAAAAATTATCTGAAATGAAATCTAATCCCTGATCTGAAAATCAATTCAAAACTTATATCATAATTGTCTGATATTATATTGGGAATCTATATGGCAAAGGGAATATTTCTATTTCTAGCTGGTAGTATTGTGGGATTTATTACGACCCCACTATTGTAATTTTTTTCTAAATTCATATAGTAACTATCAAAATTATGAATTTAGTGGAAATTCATAGAAAACTAACAATAATTGGTTCTATTTTGTTAGTTGTTACATTTCTTATCAATAACTATCACCAACAAACCCATCCTGGAGTTGGATTCAACTATGCGTATATTCCTGGAATTGCTATGCTCATAGCCTTTAGTATTAGTTTTGTAATTTTTACAAAAGACAGGCTCAAAGATTAATTTAGAATTTTGTCTTTTACACTAAAAATATAAGCAATTACTAGATCTTGCGATCATGCCATTTGATGAGATTGAAGTTCCAAAAGAATTACGTGAATTTATGATTGGCGGAGCAGAAGAAACTATTCTGGGACAAAAAAATGGAGCATTAAAACAATATCGTTATGGTAATTTACACATTAGAGAATATAATGACAAATTTCTAGTACATACTGATAAAATTGATCCAAGAAAAGATCCTGTTGGTCACCTTGTTTATGATGCACCTGAAGTTTTGATTGGTTTAGCTTGTGCAATTTTTGGAGGAACTAAAATTGCAAAATCTGTTTTTAACAATAATTCAAAAAAACTTTCTTTAACATCTGGATTAGTTTCATCAATTATCTCAGGATACATTGGATATGTTGCATCAAAAAAGGTCAAAGACTATTTGGAGTAAGCAATGTCTGCTGGAAGAACAATTTATGTATTGGTCAAACTCTTGCCATCTATTTTGGCTCTACGTAAAGATAGAAAAAAATGGGCACAACAAGAAAAAAATACAATAGATTCTGAACAATTTAGAAAAAATGCACGAAAAGCTCTTGACACTTTTGTTTCTTTGGGACCTGTATACATCAAACTAGGACAATGGCTATCTTCTAGAGCAGACATTCTGCCTCAACCATATCTTGAAGAATTATCTAAATTACAAGATAGTGTACCATCTGCTCCATTTGAACAAGTAAAACCAATCATCGAAAAAGATTTGGGACCAATTAATGAAAAATTTGACGATATTGATACAAATTCTATATCTGGTGCATCTTTAGGACAAGTGTATCGTGGTTCTATCTCTGGTCAGCAAATCGTCATTAAAGTAAAAAGACCTGGTATTGAAGAAATTGTACGAGAAGACCTCAAAGTCTTAAAGAAAATTTTGCCACTAGCTTTGAGATTTGTTGATCCCAATCTTAGATATTCTGCAAAAGCCATGCTATCTCAATTCATTGAAACCATTCGTGAAGAGATGGACTATACAAACGAATCTGAGAATCTGAAAAAAATCAAACAAGATATGGAAAATAATGATAAAGTGCTAGTTCCCTCCGTTTATGACGAATATTCATCAAAAAACGTTCTAACTATGGAATATTTGCCTGGAATCAAGGTTACAAATGTGCAAGCACTTGATGAGAAAGGTGTTGACAGAGAGCAATTAGTGATTGATGTCCATAAGGTCTTTTTTACAATGCTTCTCAAACATTCCATTTTCCATGCAGATCCTCATCCAGGAAATATTTCAGTAACTGATGATGGAAAACTGATTCTATATGACTATGGAATGGTAGGGAGAATAAATAATGAAACAAGATACAAACTCATTAGGCTGTATCTTGCATTAGTTGAAAAAAATCCTCCTAGAGTAGTCAATGCAATGGCAGAATTAGGAATGCTTACTCCTGGATACAATAGACAAGTTATCGAAAAAGGTATTGAATTATCAATTCGTGCAATGTATGGAAACAAACCTGATGAGATGGAAGTTCAAAGCCTAATGGAACTTGCAAATCAAACGATGAGCAAATTTCCTTTCGTTTTACCAAAAAACCTAGCTTTGTACATGAGAATGGCATCAATTATTGAAGGGATTTACAAAACACATGATGTTGATTTCAAGTTTGTCAAAGTCTTGCGAAACATACTGCAAGAAGAAAACATGATCCCAAAAGCTTATGTTGAAGAATTAAAGATTTCATTTGAAAAATTTTCTAAATCAATTGATTCTGCATTACGATTAGGACCTGAAATGGAAAAATTTATGGATGAAGCTGAAATCTTTATGCAAAAAAAGAAACCTATGGTCTTTCTTGGTGGAAGTATTTTTGCATCCGCAATTTTTGTTGGTTCTGTATTGTTATACCAAACAAATGAAGTTCTAGGAATGACTGGAATGCTTACTTCTGGTTTGATAATGATATGCTCTGCAATTTTTAGAAAACACTAGTTTATTCTATTGAGATATCTTTTCCTTTCTTGGTTACAGGAATTACAAGCGTTAACACACCATCTTCGTATTTTGCTGAATCAATTTTTTCTTCTCCTTGTTTGATATCTATTGGAAGTCTAATTTTTTTATCAATGATATTTGGTCTCTGTTTTAAAATCAATGATTCAGATTCTTTCTCATCTACTTTTTTGCATGATTGAATTGAAAGAATATCTCCACATAAAGTAAGTTTGATGTCTTTTTTTGAGAATCCTGGAATGTCAATAATTACTTTAAGATTATCCGAATTAAGATACATATCAATTGGTGGTAAAACAAACTCATAGAATTCTCGTGATTTGTTTCCGATCTCTTTTATCACTTCTTTTACTAGTCCCATTTCGTGTTATGTGGCAAATTTTTGGTTATAAACCTTAATGGAAATTTTGGAAAAACAAAAAAGTTTAGGATGATTTTGAGCCTTCTAAAACTCCGGAATCTCCATGAATTCTATCTATATGCTTTGAAAGGTCATCTTTACTCTCAAAAATTGATTCGCAATAAGGACATGTGTACTTTTCAGCCATATCTTGAATTATTTTACGAAGATATTAAACAATTCGTAAATTCTCAAGAATTTGCTTTGATAGATTTTTAATTAATTAATTTCTCTGTTCTGATAACTTATGATAATTGTAATTGAAGGCGGAGATCAAGCAGGAAAATTAACACAATCAACTATGTTAGAAAAAGCACTCAAAAAAAGGAAAATCAAAACTAAACTATTTCATTTTCCAGACTATACCACTCCTGTTGGAAAAGAAATTAGAAAATATCTTGATGGAAAAAGAAAATTTCCACCACAAGTAATTCATTGTCTTTTAGCTGCAAATAGGTGGGAAAAATTAGACCAAATATTAGATGCACAAGAAAAAAATTCTGTTCTTATAATGAATAGATATTATCATTCAAACCTCATCTATGGTTTGGCCAATGGTATGAAACAAAAATGGTTAGAAAATCTAGATGCAGGGTTGCCAAAAGCAGATCTGGTGATCTTGCTTGATGTAACTCAAAAAGAATCTTTTAACCGACAAAAAACCAACCGAGATAAATTTGAAAAAAATAAAGAATTTTTGAGAAAAATTTCTAAAATCTATAAAAATACTGCAAAGAAAAAACATTGGAAAATAATCGATGCGTCAAAACCTAAACAAGAAGTACATGAAGAAATTATGAAAACATTTTCAAAGAAAATAGGACTATGAAAAAAATTATCTAGACATAATAGATCCGATTCATGATTTTATACGAGTATATGACCATGAATTATCCATAATTGATAATCCGATTTTTCAGAGATTAAGAAGAATAAGACAACTATCTGGAGCTCATCTAACATACCCTGCTGCTCAGCATACAAGATTCGAACACTCTCTTGGAGTTATGCATATTGCAAGTCAGGCAGGTCACACATTAAATGAGAAAGGATTTCTCAAATCTGATGATATTGAGATCCTACGATTAGCAGGTCTTTTACATGATATTGGTCATGGACCATTTTCACATTTATTTGAAGAGATAATTCAAGAAAAGAAAATCTCTCATGAAGATTTTGGCAAAGAGATTATTTTAAAATCTGAAATTGGTGACATCTTGACAAAAAATGGATTTGATAAAAAACTTGTAACAAAAATTGCGTTTGGTGATTCAAAATTTCAATACCTAAACGAAATTGTTTCAGGCGCTCTTAGTGCAGATATGATGGATTATTTACTTAGAGATGGATATTTTACAGGAGCAGAACATGCAAAAATTGATCATAAAAGAATTACACAATCCCTTGATGTTAATAAAAAGAAACTTGCCTTAGAACGTTCAGCATTGTACTCTTTTGAATCAATGATGCATTCAAGATATCAAATGTTCAAAGCAGTTTATTTTCATAAGACCGTCAGAGCAGCTGAAGTTATGTTACTTGAGGCATTAAGATCTTCAGATGATGAATTTGGATTTTCCACTTTTAGCATAGATGAATTTATCCAACTAACAGACGAATACATTCTTTCTAGTTTAATATCATCAAAATCTTCTAAATTGAAACGAGCAAGAAAATTTGCACAAGACTACCAAAATAGAAAATTGTTAAAATGTGTATTTGAGAGTATTCTAACAAGTAGAAAAAATCTAAAGAAAACAAAAACAAACGAACTAAGAACTATCATTTCTAAAAAATCCAAAGTTTCAGAAAATGAGATTTTTGTTGATAGCTCAGTTACACCTTCAATTCCACTTGCACCATCCAAAAATGAATCAAAATCTGTTATTCTGATCACAAACGAGAACGGAAAATCTTCTGCAAAAGAGATGCCTATATCAGAAATTCCTGTTGTTTCTGCTATTTCGGGATTCATGAACATTCTTAGAATCTATACCTCTCAAAAGAACAGAAAAAAAGTTGAAATTGCCGCAAAATCCATCATTGGTGAACTAGAATGAAAAAAAGAATTGTAATCAAATTATCTGGTAGAGTTTTTGCTATGGATAATGTTAAACTTCTAAAAGATTGGGCAGAATTCTTAGTAAAAATCAGCAAAGTTTGTCAGCCTATCATTGTTGCTGGAGGTGGAAATATAGCTAGACATTACATTAATCATGCAAGATCATCTGGTGCAGATGAATCAACTCTTGATGAATTAGGAATTGAGATTTCTCGACTAAATGCAAAACTCTTGATTTATGCTCTAAAAAATAAGGCATATTCTCATCCACCAACCACTCTTCAAGAAGTTAGACATGCCGTAGATGATGGATTAATTGTTGTTACAGGAGGGTTACATCCTGGTCAAAGTACAAATGGTACTGCAGCATTGATTGCTGAAAAAGTAAAAGCTGAGCAATTTCTTAACGCTACTGATGTTGATGGAGTCTATGACATGGATCCAAACAAATTCAAAAAAGCAAAAAAATTCAAACGAATTGAACTAAAAAATCTCAAAAATATGTTAGTTCATGAGGATTCAATTGCTGGAGGATATGATTTGATGGATATAGTTGCTCTAAAAATCATTGAGCGCTCAAAAATTAAAACACGAATTCTTAAAGCCAGCCCAAAAATTATAGAAAAAGCCATTAAGGGTAGCAATTTGGGAACTGAGATAATTATTCCAACAAAATAATTTTTTTAAGATTCATTTTGAATTGTAGGTCTTGTCTCTGACCAAATCTGAATCTCTTTTCCTGCATATTCATCCATTCCTAATTCTCTGAGTTTTTTGTAAATTGATAGAGCCTCTTCCTTTTCTACTGCCTTTGATTGAGCTTTTGTGTATCCATCATTGTCTACAATTATAGCTACATATCCTTCTGGCGAATTGATTACTGCAGTAAAATCTTCATCTCCAACAGGCTGAAAATTACCATCAATTTTTTTAGTAGTTAAAGTTAGCATTCCAAACCCTGCTGCTTTAAACATCTTCATTTGTGATTTCCCTGCTCGTTGTTTTCCCTGTTGTACTGCTTGAAAATACTGCATAATTTTTTCTACTCCCAATGGTATAATAACTATCTCAACATTTAAGATATCTAAAGAGTCTTCAAAATTATGAATCCTAAGGTTTTTGTTGGAATTGCAATTGCAGCACTTGCTGCCGTATTAGGTGGTATTCTTTTGATGGGACCCTCAATTACTTTAGAATCTAAAGAACAAACCGGTAACACTCCAATTGCTTCCCAAGTAGAACCTCTTCAAATTACATTAGAAGAGATTAATGTTTCAAAAATATCAGAGCGTTCTGCTACAATTGATATCGCATTTAAAATTTCAAATCCTAACACTCGTTCTATGATTGTTACAACTATGGATTATCAATTATTTGAGACAGGGTATTCTGAATCTGAGCAAATAGGTGGAGGTCAAATTGGACATAGGGCTGAAGGAATGGTTGAATTCGGTTCAAACTACTATACTTTGCTTGGTGAAAATTCTATCATATTGCGAGATGAAATTGTGTTGAGAAATTCTGGTAATACTCCTGAATTGTGGTCTGCTTTTGAATCTAACGCTAATACTTGGAAAGTTTCTGGTGATGTGTTTTACAATTTGAGTTCTATGACAAGTGGACAAGAAAACCAACTTCATTTTGAATTTACCCAATAGTATCATAAAATTTTAAAATTATGATAATTTGTTTTTAGAAGCAAAATATTGGCAAAGTTATAAAAGCCATTTCATTGGGCTTTTATCAAATGGCAGAAGCAGGAATGGCCGCATTCGGCGCAGCAGCAGGAGTCGCAATTGCACTAGCAGTAGTGTGTTTCGCTCTTCGTGGTAAAGGACACCCTGAACCACTAGATTAAACAAAGGAATTTTTCCTTTACAATATTTTTCATTTATCTAGGTTAATCTTTTTTGCCTAGTCCTAACATCTCTGATAGGGATACCTGTTTAGTATTCTTCTTTTTTGTAAAACATCTTTCATAATATTGACACTCACTACATTCAGTAGATGGCTCTAAGATTGGTACTTTTTGTTCTTTGAGTAGATTGTTTAACACTCTCACTCTACGTATAGTGTCTTCAAACATCTTTTTGTTACGTGTTAATGAGAATGTTGTTTCTTTTCTATCTCCTGTAATGTATACAATAATTCCGTCTTCTTTGTCATATATCCACATACATGCATTAAGATACAACACATCACTTGCATGAGGGTTTTCTAATTCTTCAGTAGCTGATCTGAATAAAAGAATTGCATCATCTACAATCATATCTGCTTGTCCTTGGAGTTTGATATCATTAATATCAAAATTCTTTGGGTCGCTACCATATTGCAATTTTCTTAATAATCCTGAAAGAAGCTCGTTGAATCCCCTCCTTTCAATTTCTTGAGGATCTATTCTGTCATAATACGAACGTCTCATACATCGGACGACTTCTTGAAGGTGTATAGTTTGGATATCTTTTGAATCTATATCAATTTCTAATTCATTACCAATTGATTTTATTGCATTTTGAATGGTAGTTCGAAAATCTCTATCTCCCATCATGATGCATTACCTTCTCCTTTCATCTCTTAAGGTTTAGCTCATGATCTTGGTAATGGCCTTTGAAATCCTGCCTGAAAATGCTAGTATCACAAAATGTACTCCAAAACCAATTACAGCCCCAATGACTAATTCGCCTGTGATAAAGTAGATTCCTAGGAATAGTCCTAATGGTGGCAATGTGAAAATCATTGCCAAAAATGAACTAACCCAGATTGTATTTACTAAAACTTCTGCAGAAACATTGGTTTTTTTCTTTGAAGGATTAAACATCTCAGAATTCCTATTCTTCTTCTAGGATTAATTTTGACATTGTTGTCTCAGTTGGAATCTTTTGTTCCACTGCAAAAGCAATGGCGGCTAGATTTCTTACCTCAAATGATGTTAATTTGGTAATCCCAACAATTGTTGCAAAGCTAAACATCTTTGTAAATGATCTAAGTGATGTTCTATAGATCATCATCTCAAAGGCTCTTTCAAATTCAGCAATTGCATCTAATTCATTTTCAACTTGTGGTACAAGTTCTTTGTATTTTGTACTGGATAATTCATTGAATGCATCTCTGACAGTTCCTGCTGCCATCATTCTTCCAAGCAATTCTCTTGCAGGTGGACTTGTGTGAATTATCAAATCTTGAATTTGGTCTTCTTGCAATCCCCAAAACTTTCCTCTAATAACACTGAGAATATTGTAAAAGTCAATATCCATTGCAACTAATTTTGTTGCTTCTTTGTCAGAATAATTCTTCATTGCGCCAGCTAGATGTTGATATAGAATTTTATCAAAATAGGTGTCAATAATTTGGACGTTCTTCTTCTCATTGTATAGCGCTGCTGCTTTTGCAATTTCTTCTCCAAACTGAACAGAGTTTAGACTTGCAACTGCTTCTTCAAAATCTTTGGCAACCAAAGCTTTGACAACAATATCTCTTTGTTTGATTAATTCTTCAGCATGCAAATTTACATGAGTTTCAATCTCTTCTTGCGATTTTCCTAATACCTTGCCTTTTAGAATTTGTTTTAGATTTGAGACAATGAATTTCATGTAATATGCATCAAGTACACCAGAGTTTCCTGATGTTTTTGCAATAGAATAATGGATATCTGCTAATTTACTTCTTAGGGCAGATTCGATACTCTGAGAGGTAAATGGCTTTTGGACATCTGCTACTGCTTCTCCATAAACAGTATTTTTGATTCTAGTCATTAACTCCTCTAAATCTCTAGATTCTGCTAATGTTTGAAAATCTGCTTTAGTTAGTAATTTACCCCTTTTACTGTAGGCCTTAACAGAAGCATAGACATTCTTAGAACCGCCCATTTCGATCAATCTCAATAGGCAACGGATTTTAATGTTTGGCGATCTAGTTTAGGAACAAATTCTAAGTGATTTTATCAAGAAATTTGATGGCGTCTTCTTTTTCTTGTTTTGAGAGTTTGACAAAGGCTGATAGAATCTCTTTTTGAATAATTAATGATTCATCTCCAATGTATCTTAATTTTGAGAGATCAAATGGCAGAAGGTCCTTGATTTTATTATCACAAAATGCCTTAACATATTTTTGAAAAATTGAATATGTGAAGTTAGGGCTAGTCTCTAAAAGACTGGATAGAATTTTCTCAAACTCTTTTTCTTTAGGTTCAGACTTTGCAAAAAACTCAGCTAGTAAATTTTCCCTATTTTTGACATCATTTATTGAAAGAGCAATTAAAATCCCTCTCTTTGTAAGGTGATAGTATGGAATGCCTTTTTCCTGCAGAGCTTTAGGTCCTCTTTGTAGAGGCAATCTTCCGTCTTCTTCTGCAATTCCCATTGGGAGGAGAATTTCATCTAAATCTCGAAAAATACCTGAATAGATATTCTTCCAAGCAATTCCTTGTTTCTTTGCCATTTTTTGTGAGATCCCTGTTCTGGTTCTTTCAGCCGGATTGGCATTACTTGCAAGAATTCCTATGATCGCTCTCTGTCGTTGAGCTTCTCCTGTTAGATCATCTCCCTTGGTTTTGAAAGTATCAAATATTGCTAGTTTAGTTTCTGATTTTCCCATGTTCGTGTCCCATTAACATAATTTTCATATTTTATGTTACTATCAGAATATACTAAAATATAATAATTTACTTTTTTAAATATTTTGGAGTCTCCAACCCTTAAATAAAATCCAATTTCGATAAATTCAATGAATTCTAGGAACTACAAGTATGCTCTATTACTTGTAGCCGCAGTATCCATCACAGCAGCAGGTGCAATGTCACAGGCATATGCACAAAGTGTTGAAGATGGTATGGACGGATATGTCGCAGGAACCAGTGGAATTTACACTGGCAATCCTAACGAATGTTGGTATGATGATGGCGAAGGCAACATGCTACCTTGTCTTATTGATACAGGTGATACAGCATGGATGCTCACAGCAACATCATTAGTACTCTTCATGTCTCCAGGTGTCGGTTTCTTTTATGGTGGCTTAGCCAGATCAAAGAACATCGTCAACGTACTTGGTATGACTCTCATTGTTATGGGTCTCATGTCAGTACAATGGGTTCTATGGGGATACTCACTAGCATTTGGCGGAATTGATAATGACGCAAACATGTTCATGGGTAACTTAGATTATGTTGGATTCAACATGGTATCTCACTATGCACCATTAGGTGAAGTGGGTCCTTGTGCTGACACATGGTCTGCAGCTTATCAAATGAATGCGATGGTAGACGGTGAATATTGTAGTCAAGGTTGGCCAGGTACTGTACCTCACCAATTATTTGCAATGTTCCAAGCAACATTCGCTATCATCACACCAGTTCTAATTATTGGTGGTTTGATTGACAGAATCAAATTCAGCGCATTAGTCATATTCGTACTCTTATGGGGAACCTTCGTTTATGATCCAATAGCACATTGGGTCTGGGGAGGAGGATACATAGGAGGAGGTGCAATAGACCTCAATCCAGATCTATCACCATCGTATGCATTAG
Organism: Candidatus Nitrosopumilus koreensis AR1; assembly: GCF_000299365.1. Classification (NCBI taxonomy): domain Archaea; kingdom Thermoproteati; phylum Nitrososphaerota; class Nitrososphaeria; order Nitrosopumilales; family Nitrosopumilaceae; genus Nitrosopumilus; species Candidatus Nitrosopumilus koreensis. The sequence goes on along the minus strand of NC_018655.1, from coordinate 1,507,410 downwards.
ACTTTGCTGGTGGTACTGTAGTACACATTTCTTCAGGATTTGCTGCATTGGCAGGAGCCTTAGTCCTTGGCAGAAGACTTGGATATGGCAAAGTGCCAATGGAACCACACAACATCCCAATGGTTGTCCTCGGTGCAGGTATCCTATGGTTTGGATGGTTTGGTTTCAACGCAGGAAGTGAAGTAATGGTAGACGGCATTACCGTCAGCGCATGGACTGTTACAAATACCGCAACTGGTATGGCTGCAGTTACTTGGGTCTTGATGTCATGGGCACATACAGGAAAACCAAGTATTGTTGGTGCAGCATCAGGTGCAGTAGCAGGATTAGTAGCAATTACTCCAGCTTCAGGTTGGGTAGGTCCAATGGCTGCAATTATTATCGGTATTGCAGCTGGTACAATTTGTTATGCAAGTGTAGCATTCAAAAATTCACGCAAGTGGGATGACGCATTAGATGTATGGGGAGTACACGGAATGGGTGGTCTTACAGGTGCAATTTTAACTGGTACATTAGCAAGTCCACACATCTGGGATACTGGAGACGGTATTGGTGCATGGACTGGCACTGCAGAAGGAATGGAACAGCAAGCAATCAGCATCATTGGTGCTGCAATATCAATAGGCTATGCCTTTGGTGTTACCATAGTAATTCTCAAAGTAATGGATGCCGTATGGCCTGGCGGAATCAGAGTCACTCCTAAAGAAGAGGAGATTGGTCTCGATTTGGCTCAGCACGGAGAAAGAGCATACGTAAACGAATAGAAAAACCCTTTTCTTTTCTTCTTTTTATTATTTAATCCAAATCAATTTAGATTTGATCATTTTATCCAATTCATGTTAATCTCAACAACCAAACTAGATTCTATTCTAAATGATCCTGATGTAATTCTTACTGATACTCGTTCTTTCAAAGAATATTCTGAAGGTCATATTCCAGGAGCAGTTCATTTGGATCTATTTGCATTTCATTGGATTGATACTACAAGACAAGGAATTGAGAATTTCAATAACCAGTCAAAATCATTACTATCTTTTCTTGGAGTAACACCTGAAAAAAAAGTCATCTTTTATGATTCAGTTTCTGGAATGCTTGCAGCTAGAGGTGTTTGGATGTTGATGTATTTTTCTCATCAAAATGTTATGATGCTTGATGGTGGGATCACAAAATGGCAAAAGGAAAATCTTCCACTTGAAATAAAACCAAACGGTTTCAAACCATCTGAATTTTCAGGCAAAATCAACACTGGCATAATTTCTGGATTTGAATATATCCGGGACAATCTTACAAATCTCAAAATTCTTGATGTTCGTTCCTCTGGAGAATATGATGGAGATACAATTCGTGCTGCTAGATCAGGTCATATTCCAAATGCAATCAATATTGACTGGAATAAAAACCTCAAAGAAGATGGGACTTTCAAAAACGATGATGAATTATCAAAAATGTATGATTATCCAAAAGATACTGAAATTGTAACTTATTGTCAGGGTGCATATAGGGCTGCCAACACATTTTTGGTTTTGAAAAAACTTGGATTTGAAAATGTCAAAGTTTACCTTGGTTCTTGGGGTGAATGGGGAAACAGATTGGAACTTCCAGTAAAACAGTAATCCTTGTTTGAAATCTCACAGATCTTTTTATGTATCATATCACTATATTCAACATGGGATTTCTAAAAAAACTCAAAGACACTGCTGAAAAAGGTGTTGAAAAGGGAGCCGACCTTGGTAAGAAAGGTGTTGAAAAAGGTGCAGAACTTGGAACCAAAGGATATGAAGGAACAAAGGATGCTGCCAAAAAAGGACACGATAAAGCTAAAGGTAACTAAGATTCTTTTTTTTAAATTTTATTTTCTTTTCCAAATAAATTGGTTGTAAATCAATTCTGGTCTGATTTGTCTAAATGACTGTGAACCGCCCACATACCACTTTGTAAAGAATTCATACAAGTGCAGCCTGAGTGACTGAATGTACACGATTAATCCTTCAATCATCATAATTCCCAAGTTTCCTCCAATTATCATTGCCATTGCACCTCCAGATTCTGCTCCCCCAAGTGAGACGAATGCATTGTTTACTGTCAATAATAGCGCCGCGTGTACCAGTAACATAATTCCAAGTCGGGCATAACTAATTGTGTGAGCTAAACTTTCTACTGTTTTTCCAAGTAATACTTCCATGATAACACTTGCAGGATCTGCGCCGTCTTCTGGATGTTTCTTTGCGTGCATTACGCCGCCAACCATCATGATAACCATTGATGCAATTACTGTAATTACTGCAATTCTAGTTACAATCCATACTTGGGCCCAATCACCTAAGAACATTGTAACCCATGGAACTGATTCTGTGTGAACTTTAGAATACATGTTCATTACATCATATTGTGAACCAATTGCACACATCATGATAACGACAATTCCGCCATAAAGTGTGATGTTTGGAATTGCTTCAGTAAACATTACCATCTTGTGTCCTTCTTTAGCTAATCTGATAATTCTCAAAGTCATTGCCCAAACAAGATGTACAATTCCTAAGAATAATGAAACTTTAAGAATATCAATTACTTGTTCAAATGTTAATTCTGCAACACTCAGGATTCCTACTAACCAACTGACTGAATGTAGTGCTCCACCTTCTTCTAACAATCCTTCAAATGGGCCCATGTGATCAAGGTGATAGCCAAACGCTTCCCCTGCACCCACACCAGCTATTGCTGCTGCTGCACCAGAAATTGCAATGAGCATTCCCCATCTAGAAAGCTCTCCTTGTCCTTTTACTTTGAACAAAAGTCCCATTCCCATGAGTAATAATCCGTGACCCATATCTGCAAACATCAGTCCATAGAAAATTGGCCACATTAGTGCAATCATTGGTGTAGGGTCTGGTTCTCCTGCTTTTGGAATTCCCTGACTTTTTGTAATTACTTCAAATGTTCTAACAAATCTCTTATTGTCAAATAATGTTGGAATCTGTTCCTTTAGTTTTGGATCAGTAATGTCTTCTACAACTGATGTCCATTGTTTTGTTGAATCTTTGAACTCTGATTCCATCTTTGCTGGAATGAACCCCTGTATCACTGCAAAATTTTTGGTTCCACCTGGTTTTCTCAAGGTTTCAAGAACATCCTTTGCAACCATGGCTTTCTCATGAATAGCCAAAATATCCCGTCTGTTTTTCTTTGTTAATCCTGCTAACTGTTTTTTGATCTTTGTTTGTTTCTCAGTTAATTCTTTAATTTTTGATTCAGCAAGTGCATATGCCTCACTGGGAACTTGTGGGAACCCTTCTGGAATTTTAAATGAATTGGAGTTGAAACTTCTTAAGACTTTGAGAACTTTTTCAGAATCTGCAGTATCTGAAATTACTAGAATTGCAGATTTTTCCTTGTTATCCAAGTCATATTTGTAAATTGTAATGCCTTCAAGAGAGCGATTAATTTCGTCATAATCTGCAGTGTCAATAACAAAGAGATTTGTGAAAAAATATTTCATTAAACCAAATCCAGAAATATCCATGTTTAACTTCTTGATGATTTCTAGGGTTTCTTTGAGCGAGGTATATTCATCAATTGATGTTCTAGTATTTGCAGCCTCTTCAAGTAATTTTGCCGGTTCTTCGATAATTGATGGTGCTTCTTTTTCTAAGTCTGCTACCATCTCTTCAATTTCATTAATTTCATAGTCTTTTTTCTTGATTACAGTTCCCTTGAACATGATCTCCATAATTCCAACAGTCAAAGGAATTCCCATTCCTTTTACAACATCATCAATTGATTGGAATGTTTGTTGTGCTTTTAACAAAAGATCATCTATTTCAGGGGTTACCAGATCATTTGCAGAATCTACTTTGTGATACCATTCAAACTCAGTTAATCTTGAAATTGCTTTTGGAGACTCGCTTCTTGGCAAAATTACACTTCCAAGTTTCAGATCGGCTGTTCCCAAGACAAATTTTGGGTATTTTCATTGAGTTTAATATCTTTCTGATGTCATCTTTCCCAAACATTAAAATCTATTATGGATGAACGGCACCCATTGACATCTAATTCTTTAGAAGTTACGATTGACAAAATTCTAAAAAATACTGAAAATGATGTCCTTTCAAATATCAAATCAGCACTTGATGATTCACAAAAAAATCTTGATGATTCTGTTCCTAAATTAGAGGCTGAATATGATAAAATTCTCTCAGATGGTAAAAAAGAAGCTGAAAAAATTGAAAAACAGATTATCGGAAGTGCCGATATTGAGGCTAGAAACAAGCAATTAATGGCATTAGAAGAGGCAGTTACCAAAGTATTTTCTAAAGCACTCGATCAAATTGCAAATACTGATCGTAGTGGTGATTATTCAAATTTGATTAAAACTATGATTGAAGAAGCAACTCAAATCTTGGGAACTTCAGAAATTACAGTTTCTACAAATGCAAAAGACAAAGATGTGGTTCAATCAACTTTGTCACAATTTTCAGGAGCTGAAATGTCTTCTGATACAATTGATTGTCTTGGTGGTGTTGTTGTAAAATCAAAAGATGGTGCAATGACATTTGACAATACGATCGATGCAAGAATTGAACGTCTGAAGCCTTTAATAAGGAAAGAGATTGCATCCAAATTCGGAGTAGGAGAATAGATGGCAGCTCAAGGTAGAATTGTTTGGGTAAGTGGTCCTGCAGTTAGGGCTGATGGTATGTCTGAAGCAAAGATGTATGAAACTGTAACTGTAGGAGATTCAAAATTAGTAGGTGAAGTAATTAGATTAACTGGAGATGTAGCATTTATCCAAGTTTACGAATCAACAAGTGGATTAAAACCAGGTGAACCTGTAGTTGGTACAGGAAACCCACTCAGCGTTTTGTTAGGTCCAGGAATTATTGGACAACTTTATGATGGAATTCAAAGACCACTAAGAGAATTATCAAAAGCTTCTGGTTCCTTTATTGGAAGAGGTATTACAACTACCCCTGTTGATATGACCAAAAAATATCACTTTGTACCATCAGTTAGTAATGGCGATGAAGTTGCAGCAGGAAATGTTATTGGGACTGTACAAGAGACTGATCTTATTGAACACTCTATCATGGTTCCACCAGACCACAAAGGTGGAAAGATTTCAAACTTAGTATCAGAAGGAGATTATGATTTAGAAACTGTATTGGCAACAACTGAGAGTGACGGTCAAACCGTTGAACTTAAAATGTATCATAGATGGCCAGTACGAAAACCACGTCCATACAAGAACAGATACGATCCAACAGTCCCATTACTTACTGGACAACGTGTCATTGATACATTCTTCCCAATTGCAAAAGGTGGAACAGGTTCAATTCCTGGAGCATTTGGAACCGGAAAGACTGTTACATTACACCAAATTGCAAAATGGGCAGATTCACAAGTTGTAGTTTACATCGGTTGTGGTGAAAGAGGAAACGAAATGACAGAAGTACTTGTCGAATTCCCACATCTCAAAGACCCACGTAGTGGAAAACCACTTATGGATAGAACTGTACTTGTTGCAAATACTAGTAACATGCCAGTAGCAGCAAGAGAAGCAAGTATCTACACTGGTGTAACAATTGCAGAATATTACAGAGATATGGGTAAAGACGTTGTACTTGTAGCAGATTCTACAAGTAGATGGGCTGAAGCACTCAGAGAAATGAGTGGTAGATTAGAAGAGATGCCAGCAGAAGAAGGTTACCCATCATATCTTGCATCAAGATTAGCAGAATTTTATGAAAGAGCAGGACGTGTTAGAGCATCTGGAAGTCCAGACCGTGATGGCTCTGTAACTTTGATTGGTGCTGTTTCACCATCTGGTGGTGACTTTACAGAGCCAGTTACAACTCATACCATGAGATTTATCAAAACTTTCTGGGCTTTGGATGCAAAGCTAGCATATTCCAGACACTATCCATCAATTAACTGGATGAACAGCTATTCTGGTTACCTTGCAGATATTGCAAAGTGGTGGGGTGAGAACATCAACGAAGATTGGTTGAGTCTCAGAAGTGAAGTTTATGGCGTATTGCAAAGAGAAGATACACTAAAAGAAATTGTCAGACTATTAGGACCTGAAGCACTTCCAGATGAGGAAAAATTAATTCTTGAAGTTGCAAGAATGGTAAAGATTGGTCTATTACAACAAAACTCATTTGATGATGTTGATACTTATTGTAGCCCAGAAAAACAATACAAACTAATGAAATTACTAGTTGACTTTTACAAAAAAGGTCAACAAGCAATCAAGGAAGGAACTCCTCTTGCTGATATCCGCGCAATGTCAAGCATTACTTCAATTCTCAAAGCAAGAATGGATGTCAAAGATGATGAGATGCCAAAACTTGATCAACTAGATGCAGACATGCAAGCAGAATTCAAATCAATTACGGGAGTGAAAGTTTCAAATTGACAACAGAAGGCGGAGTTCAATACAGTAAGATTGCAGAAATCAAAGGTCCTCTAGTTATTGTAGATGACGTTGAAAACGCAGCATTTGACGAATTAGTTGAAATTGAAACTAAAGATGGTGAAAGAAGATTAGGTAAAGTTCTCGAAGTTGGAAACGGTAAAGCAATTGTCCAAGTCTTTGAGGGAACAACTGGATTGTCTATTGCTGCAACAAATGCAAAATTTGTAGGCAAAGTTATGGAAATGCCAGTATCAAGAGAAGTACTTGGCAGAGTCTTTGATGGTTTAGGTAGACCAAAAGATGGCCTTCCAGATCCAATTGCTGATTCATTTATTGACATTAATGGTGAACCAATGAATCCAGAACAACGTGAATATCCAAAAGATTTCATTCAAACTGGGGTATCTGTAATTGATGGAATGATTACTCTGGTTAGAGGACAAAAACTTCCAATCTTTTCAGGTTCTGGTATGTCTCACAACCTGTTAGCAGCACAAATTGCAAGACAGGCAAGTGTAATTGGCACACAAGATGATTTTGCTGTAGTATTTGCAGCAATTGGTGTGCAATACAGTGAAGCAGAATATTTCAGAAGAAGTCTTGAAGAGTCTGGTGCTCTAAAAAGAAGTGTACTATTTCTAAACACAGCAGACGATCCTGCAATTGAGAGAATTATCACTCCTCGTGTTGCATTGACAGTCGCTGAATATTTGGCATTTGAATTAGGAATGCATGTTCTAGTAATTCTTACAGATATGACAAACTATGCTGAAGCACTAAGAGAGATTAGTGCAGCAAGAGAAGAAGTACCAGGAAGAAAAGGTTATCCTGGTTATCTTTACACAGACCTTTCAACAATTTATGAAAGAGCAGGAAAACTAAATGGAAAGAAAGGAAGTGTTACGCAAGTTCCAATCTTGTCAATGCCTTCTGATGATATTACTCACCCAATTCCTGACCTTACTGGTTACATTACAGAAGGACAAATTGTACTT